>JAJYXA010000072.1 GCA_021791235.1 Pseudomonadota bacterium | reverse complement strand
CGAGATCTGAAAACTGGCGCGCCCGGCGCGATTCGAACGCACGACCCCTGCCTTCGGAGGGCAGTACTCTATCCAGCTGAGCTACGGGCGCCTGGAGTCGATGGGCTCCTGGGACGCGGAAGCATAGCCGGTTTGCCGCGTGGCGTCCATCCGCCGGGCGCGCCGCCCTTTCCTGTCGGGGTGGCTTTCCTTATAATCCCGGCTTTTGATGCCACCCCTCAAGGAACCTTTCATGGCCGATTCGCACGCCAAGATGACTCAAGCCACCCCGCAGGAAATCACCATTTCCGTTCTCGCCGGGCTGTTCGCACCCCTGCTGGCCATTTTCCTGATCGTCCAGCTGGTGCTCGGCATTCAGGAAGAGCACAAGCCCGACGCCACCAGCGAAGCCGCCCAGAAAGCGACCCTCGCGCGCATCAAGCCTTTTGCCCAACTGGCCGCGCTCGACGCCAACGCCCCCAGGGTCGAAAAATCCGGCCAGGAAGTCTATGACGCCGTGTGCGTCTCGTGCCATGACTCAGGCGCACTGGGCGCCCCCAAGTTCGACAGCAAGGGCGACTGGGCCGGCCGCCTCGGACAAGGTTACGACACGCTGGTCAAGCACGCGATCGAAGGCATCCGCCAGATGCCCCCGCGCGGCGGCGACAGCGATTTGTCGGACATCGAAGTGGCTCGCGCAGTGGCCTACCTGGCCAACTCGGCCGGCGCCAAGTTCAAGGCGCCGGAAGGCACCGCGCCCGCGACGGCCGCCGCGCCGGGCAAGCCCGACCCGGTCAAGGGCAAGGCCGTCTACGAAGCCAATTGCGTGGCCTGCCACGGCAGCGGCGTAGCCGGCGCGCCCAAACTGGGCGACAAGGCAGCCTGGGGCGCCCGCGTGAGCCAAGGCTATGCGACACTGTACGATCATTCTCTCAAGGGCATTCGCGGCATGCCCGCCAAGGGTGGCAATCCCGACCTGCCCGAGGCCGATCTGGCGAATGCGGTAAGCTATCTGTTCGTCGAAGCGGGCGGCAAGCTGTAAGAGACGGCCGTCTCACCCAGGCAACAGGGGGTACCATGATGAAAAACACCCTTTTTCTGACCGTGTCGGCAGCGGCCCTGTTGCTTGCCTGCGGCAAGTCTGAAGACGTGCCCGCGCCCGCCGCCCGGCCGCCTGCGGCGGAAGCCCCGCAGGTCATGCCCGCCCCGGCGCCGGTGGCCCCGGTTGTCGAGACCCCCGATGGGGAGTCCCCGCAATCCGAGGCTGCCCCGGCCACGCAGCCCGAAACCCAGCTGGCGCGGCCCGCTGCAGCGAGCAAGCCTGTGGCAGCCAGGGCCGCTGCCGCTCCCGTCGAATCCGCGGCCAAGGCAGTCGACGCGACCGTACCCGGCACGCCCGCCCCCGACCTCGCCCGCGGCCAGCAGATCTATCGCCAGGCCTGCGCCTTCTGCCACGACAAGGGCGTGGCGGGCGCACCCAAAACCGGCGATGCCGCCGCCTGGAGCCCGCGTCTGGCACAAGGCATGGATACGCTCCATGCCGTCGCCTTGCGCGGCAAGGGCGCCATGCCGGCCAAGGGCGGCAACCCCTCGCTGGCGGATGCCGACGTCAAGGCCGCGGTCGATTACCTCGTCGCGCAGTCGCATTAAGTCGCGCCATGTCGCTCGTCTGCCCACAATGCGGGAGCGACAAGATCCGCAGCGGCACGCTGCACGCCCATGACGGCGTGCGCCATCTGCTGCTGCACGCACCACTGCGCTGCCGCGATTGCCGCCATCGCTTCTGGGTGTTCAACCCGTTCAAGCCCCTGTTGCTGCTGGCCGGCGTCGGCGCGCTGGTCGGCGTGACGGCCTGGTTTGCGCTCGGTCAGCATGCGGCCATGCCGGCAGCGCAGGCGCCCGCCAGTCTGCCGCACGCCCGCGCCGCGCAGGGCGACGCCGAAGCGCAGCTGCAGTTGGGCCTGCGCTACGCCGAGGGCGATGGCGTGATCCAGAACGACAAGGAAGCGGCCAGGTGGTTTGCCTTGGCTGCCAGGCAGGGACTGCCCGAAGCGCAATATCAATACGGCCTGGTACTGCTGCAGGGACGCGGGGTGGTGCAGGACTACAAGGCGGCCTTCAGCTGGATCGAAAAGCCCGCGCAACGCGGCTACGCCAAGGCGCAGTACAGCCTGGGCGAACTCTACCGCTACGGCACCGGTACCGCGATCGACAAGGCGCGGGCCTATCTGTGGTTCAACCTCGCCGCCGCGCAGGGCGTGGAGGCCGCCGCCAAGGCACGCGACAGCCTGGCGTGGCAGCTGAAGCCCGAGCAGATCGCGGCGATGCAGGAAGAGGCGCGGCGGATGAGCCAGGCTGCAACCCAGGCCGCCCCGGCCGCAGCACCGGCAGCGCCCGCCACACCGTGATTTTTTCAGCTTCATGGATGCGCGGGCATGCCGCCCGCATCCCTATCCAGGCGATTGATCCGGGCCCGATTCCGGGCAGTGCATCGGTCAGCTCCGCCGATCATCCTGTCTTAAGACTGGCTTAAGTTGCGGCAACGAAACTGCGGAATGCCCGATTGGAGGGTGCCATGCATCTCACCGCGCGTTTGCGCTTCATAAGCCTGGCGGCGATTGCCGCATCGTATCCGCTGACCGTCTGGCTGGCCGCCGGCTTCCTGTCGCTGCACACGGCCCTGCGCGGCGCGCTGCTTGCGCAGACCTGGCACGCCGCGCACCTGACCCTTGCCTCGGCCGCCGCGGTGCTGGGTACCGGCCTGGCGTTTGATCTGGTCACGCTGGGGCTGGCGCTGCCGGCGCTGCTCATGCTGGAAGCTGCGCTCGGCACTCGCAAGCCGGCCGGACGCGCGCGGCGCGGACTGGTGCTGGCCGTCGCCGCGTTCGGCCTGTTCGCGCTGGGTTTCGGCGTGCTGGCCGAATGGTTCTTCTGGGACGAGTTCGGCTTGCGCTTCAACTTCATCGCGGTGGATTACCTGGTCTATACGCGCGAAGTGGTCGGCAACATCCGCGAAAGCTTCCCGGTCGGCACCCTGCTCGGTGCGCTGGCTGTCGCCACGCTGGCGCTGGTGTGGGCGAGCCGCGGCTGGCTGCGGCGCGCCGCCCATCCTGCCGCCACACGCCGCAGCCGCATCGCGGTATGGCTGGCGAGCGTGACGGTGGCCGCCTGGCTGGCGGCGGTGTGGTCGATGGATGCGCGCCGCGGCGCCAACGAATACCAGAAAGAGTTGTCTGCCAACGGCCTGTACAGCCTGGTCTACGCCTTCGGCAACAACGAGATCGACTATTTCGACTTCTACGCCACGCGCCCGCAAAGGGTTGCCGCACCGGTTGCGGCCTTGCCGCGCATCGTGTCCGCCACGCCGCCGAAGAACGTCGTCATCGTCACGCTGGAAAGCCTGTCGTCGAGCTTCATGGCGCACGGCGGCGACACCCGCGGCCTCACCCCCAACCTCGACCGCCTGGCCGGCGAGAGCCTGTTTCTCGCCAACCTGCGCGCAACCGGCAACCGCACCGTGCGCGGGCTGGAAGCGCTCTCGCTCGCCATCCCGCCGCTGCCCGGCCATTCGATCATCTGGCGCAAGGACAACCAGAATCTGGAAACCCTGGGCGCGGTGCTGGCCGACCATGGCTACGTCAACCGCTTCCTGTACGGTGGTTATGCGCGCTTCGACAACATGGACGCCTATTTCGCCGGCAACCATTACCAGCCGATCGACCGCAGCCGGTTTCCCGAACGCCATCGCGGCTTCGGCAACATCTGGGGGCTGGCCGACGAGCACCTGTACGACTACGCGCTGGAGCAGATGGACCGCGACGCCGCCAGCGGCAGGCCCTTCCTGATGCACCTGATGACCACGTCCAACCACACCCCCTTCACCTTCCCGGAAGGCCGCATCGACCTGCGGCGCGGCCGCCCGGGTGCGGTGAAATATTCCGACTACGCGGTGGGCCGCTTCATCGAAATGGCGCGCGCGAAGCCCTGGTTCAAGGACACGGTGTTCGTGGTGGTGGCCGACCACTGCGCGTCGAGCAAGGGCCGCGTGAGCCTGCCGCCGGAGAACTACCACATCCCCGCGATCGTCTATTCGCCCGCGCATCTGGCCCCGCACACCGACACCCGGCTCGCCAGCCAGATCGACCTCGTGCCCACCGTGCTCGATCTGCTGGGCCTGCCCGAGCACACGCGCTTCCTGGGACGCAGCGTGCTGCATGCCTACCCCGACGCCGGGCGCGCCTTCATCGCCACCTACCAGAAGCTGGGCTACCTGACCCCCGACCAACTGGTCGTGTTGAGTCCCGGCCGCCAGGTCGAGGACTGGCGGCTGAATGCCCAGCAGGAAATCGAAGCGCCGGTGCGCCAGCCGGATGCGCTGGTGGCGCGCGCGATCGGCGCCTATCAGGAGACCGCGCGGCGCGCGCGCGATGGTCTCCTGCAGCACGTCAATCTGTCGGACGGCTTAAGGGTGAGATAAGGATACGCAACTACAGTGGCCTCATCGCATCTCACGAGGAGGTCACCATGCTGCATTCGAATACACAAGTCCGCCGCGTATACGACCCGCTGCTGCGGTTGCTGCACTGGGTCATCGCGCTGTCCGTCGTTGCGCTCATTGCCAGCAGCCAGCTGGCCGAAGCGTTCGAGCACGGCCCCTGGGAAACCGCGATCTGGAATCTGCACATTTTCGCCGGCTATGGCCTGACTGCAGCCCTGATGGCGCGCCTGCTGTGGGGCCTGGTCGGCCCTGCCAGCGCGCGCTGGCGGGATCTCTGGCACCCCGCGGTGTGGAAGGACAGCCTGAAAAACCTGCACCTGCCGAGCGCGCATCGCGTCGGCCACGACCCCATCGCCAGCCTCGCCTACCTGTTTGCCTACGGCGTGATGGCGCTGATGGTCGTCAGCGGATTGGGTCTTGCCGCCAGCGAATTCCAGGCCGGCCCGCTCGCCGCCTGGCTGGGCAATGCCGGCTGGCTGGAGGACGTGCTGGAAGACCCGCACGAGGCCGGCTTTGTCCTGATGTTGGGCTTCGTCGGCCTGCACATGGCGGCGCTGGCGTTCCACCAGCTGCGCGGCGAACGCGTGGCGCAAAGCATGGTCACCGGCAAGCAATACCTCGATGCCGGGCGCGGGGTGCAGCATGATTAAGCGACTTGCATGGGCCGGGTTGGTGCTGCTTTCGGCCCACGCCGCCGCCGACATGCCCGGCAGCTTCATGGCGCGCTATGCGCAGCAGGCCGGCGTGGCGGTGTCCGCCCTGTCACCCAGCCGCGGCGAGGCGCTCTACCGCAGCGAGCATCCCGGGCGAGGCGGCGCCGCGCAGAGCTGCGCCAGCTGCCACACCGCCAACCCCAAACAGCCCGGCCAAACCCGGGTCGGCAAGCGCATCGAGCCGCTGGCACCGGCAGCGAACCCGGAACGCTTCACCGATGCGGCCAAGGTCGAGAAATGGTTCCGCCGCAACTGCACCGACGTGCTGCAGCGCGAATGCAGCGCGCAGGAAAAGGGCGATTTCATCGCCTGGCTGAACCGGATCCAATAAGGAGCAAAGCATGAACTACGTATTGCGCGGGTTCGGCGAGAACGCCAGCCTTGATCCGGCAACCCAGGCTGATATCCTGCGCTTTCTCGAAGCCAACGCCGCCGACAGCGGCCGCAGCCGGATGGGGAACCAGGTGATGCAGCGCATGGGTGCAAACGAGGCGCCGCTGCGCATCACCGAAACCCGCTGGTTCGTGCGCGAGCACGACGAGGTTCCGCGCGCTGCGTGGACACGCAAATCGGTGGGCTCCGCCGCCAACTGCGCAGCGTTGCCACCGGCAGGCGGAGAAAGGTGTGTTCAACGAACACGACACCAGGATTCCTCAATGAAAGGACGCGATGCGCATCCTGCTGGTGGAAGATGACCGCCTGCTGGGCGACGGCCTCAAGGCCGGGCTGACGCAGGCCGGCTACGCGGTCGACTGGCTGCGCGACGGCGAGGCCGCGGTGGCCGCGCTGTCGACCGAAACTTTCGCCGCCATGGTGCTCGATCTGGGACTGCCGAAGCGCGACGGGCTGTCGGTCCTGCAATGGCTGCGCGGTCGTCACGACGCGACGCCGGTGCTCATCCTCACCGCGCGCGACCAGCTGGAAGACAAGGTGCGCGGCCTCGATCTGGGCGCCGACGACTACGTGCTGAAGCCCTTCGATCTGGACGAGATCGCCGCCCGCCTGCGCGCCCTGGTGCGCCGTGCGCACGGCCGCCCGGAGCCGGTGCTGACGCTGGGCGAGATCGAACTCAACCCGGCGGCGCGCACGGTGACGCGCGCCGGCCAACCCGTTGAACTGACGCCGCGCGAATTCGATCTGCTGCATCTGCTGCTGCAAAACGCCGGCCGCGTGCTGACCCGGCGCGCACTGGAAGAGCAGCTCTATACCTGGAACGACGCGGTCGACAGCAACGCGATCGAGGTCCATATCCACCATCTGCGCCGCAAGCTCGGCAACGAACTGATCCGCACCATGCGGGGGGTCGGTTACATGGCCTCCGCGGCATGAACGGCGCCGCCGACTACTCGCTGCGCCGCCGGCTGGTCTGGCTGCTGACCAGCTCGGTGGCGGCGATCTGGCTGCTGTCGACGCTGGTGGTCTACCAGCGCGCCCACCATGAAGCGGACGAGCTGCTCGACAACCAGCTGACGCAGGTGGGGGAGACGCTGCTGGCGATCGTGGCGGGCGGCGAGGTCGAGCATTTCGTGAAGGAACTGCACGAGCACGCCCGGCGCTACCCGGTGCCGATCGCCTTCGAGGTATGGATCAGCAAGGATGGAGAGGCCCGGCGCCTGGTGACCTCGCCGGGCCACGCCGGATTTGAGGTCGGGGCGGCACCCGGCTTCAGCGAGCGCCCGCACCAGGGGGAACGCTGGCGCTTTTATGCGGCACAGGATGAGGACGCGGAATACCGCGTGGTGGTCGGTCAGTCCTATGCCGCGCGTGAGCGCCTGGCGCGCGAGATCGGGCTGTCGCTGCTGCTGCCTGCCGCGCTGGCGCTGCCGCTGATGGCGCTCGCCGTATGGTGGGTCGTCAGCCGCGCGCTGCGGCCGGTGGACGCGGTGGCGCGGCAGGTCGGCGCGCTCGATGCGCAGGCGCTGGCGCCGCTCGACGAATCGGCCCCGCTGCCAAGCGAAATCGCCCCGCTGCGCAGTGCGCTCAACGCGCTGATCCGGCGCGTCACCGAGGCCTTCGACAACGAGCGCCGCTTCACCGCGGATGCGGCGCACGAACTGCGCACGCCGCTGGCGGCCCTGAAAGTGCAGGCTCAGGTCGCGCTGCGCGCGCAAGCGGACGACAGCCGGCAGCACGCGCTGGTTCAGGTGATCGCCGGCGTCGACCGCATGACCCACCTGGTCGAGCAGTTGCTGACCCTGGCGCGCGTCGACCCAGCCAGCCAGGGCGCCGCACCGCAGCCGCTGGATCCGGCGGAAATCCTCGCCGAGGTGGCTGCCGAACTGGCGCCGCAGGCCCGGCGGCAGGCGCAAACCCTGGTGCTCGATGCAACGGCGGGATGCCGCATCGTGGTGGCGCCGGCCTGGTTGCGGATTGCGGTGCGCAACCTGGTGGACAACGCGCTGCGCTATGCGGGCGAAGGCGCGCGCATCGAGGTGCGCCAGAGGTGCGGCGAAACGGGCTGTGCGATCAGCGTGGCCGACAACGGCCCGGGCGTCGCGCCGGCCCTGCGCTCGCAGTTGAGCGCGCGCTTTGTGCGCGGCAAGGTCGAAGGCGAGGGCTGCGGGCTGGGGCTGTCCATCGTCGCCCGCATCACCGCGCTATCGCATGCGCAACTCGAACTGGGCGACGGACTGCAGCGCGCGGACGGCGGCCACGGGCTCGCCGCCACGCTGCGCTTCAGCCGCGCATCAGGCCAGGGCTGAACCGGCCCCGCGGGGCGAGTGCCAGCCGCCCGGCGGCTTCAGTACCCCTTGGGTCCCATGCCCGGCCCCATGCCCTTGCCGTCGCCCGGGCCCATCATGCCGGGGCCCATGCCGGGGCCCATGCCGGGAGGCATGTCGGGCAGGGTCTTGCCTTGGGCCTTGGCGCGCTCCTGCATCTTCTTGTGTTGCTCCAGGCGGAAGGCCTCGCGCTCCGGCTCGGTTTTCAGGGCGCGCATGCGGGCCTGATATTCGCTGCGTTCCTGCGGCGTCATCAGTTCCGATCCATAGATGCGCTCGCCATCCTGCATCTGCATCGGGTCACGGCTCTGCATCTGGGCCGCGGCAGGCGCTGCGACGCCCATCGCCATGCAAAGGGCAAGGGCCAACATTGAAACGCGTTTCATCATGATCTCCTGTGCGAACGAGAAAATACTGCTCCCATGCCGCGCTCTTGCCGACGCTCGGCTTAAATTTAGCACACGCCGCCTTTTTGCCCTGGCGGTGCCCTGAAGATTGAAAATTCCTGGGCCGGGCCGGCTAGGGCGCGGCCTGGATCGCCGTCACGGTGAACACGCCGTTGACCGAGGCGATCTGCGAACGCGCGTCGGCCAGCAGTTCGAACACGCCGATCAGCATGCCGTTGTAGCGCAGCTGGTTTTCCTCGGAAATGCGCTGCTTCAGCGACACCACCGAACTGTTGCTGATGACGCCGAGTTCCAGCACGTTGATGAAGCGGGTGCCGCGGGTCAGCCCCAGGTTTTTCGCCAGCGCCTCGGTCTGCAGCCGGGTCATCTGCAGATCGATCCGCGAATCCATCGCCTGCTGTTCGACGTCCGGCAACCACGGCAAGGACGCGGGCAGGTCGGGCAATTGCAGCGTGTCCGCATTGGGCAGCCCCGGCAGCCGGGCCAGGCGCTCGCGCGCTTGCAGCTTCACCTGCCCGGCGCGCGCCACCGCCAGCGCAGCATCGGCGTAGAACGCCTGCTCGCGGGCCTGCTTCAGCTTGCTCCAGTTGCCCACCTGCGCCATGCGGCGCGCGACTTCGGCGCCGGCTTCGGCAGCGTCCATTGCCTGCTGCTGGTATTGCGCAGCCTGGCCGGCGGCCACGGCGGCGACCCAGGACTTTCTCGTGTCGGCGGCCAGCCGCGGCACCTCCAACACCAGCGCGCGCCGGGTCTGCTCGAACAGGCGCTGCTCGATGTCGGCGCGCATCGGCATGGTCAGGAGCCGCGCCAGATTGAGTTGCAGGCTGCGTTCCCATTTCACTTCGGAACCCCGGGTCAACCGGCCGATGGAAAAGCCCGGGTTCGGCAGGCGCTGCGCCGCCACCCAGTCGGCCTCGGCGATGCCCAGCGTGTTGAAGGCTGCCTGCAGGCCGGGGTTATTCAAAAGGGCGATCTGCACCGCATCGTCGGCGGAAAGCGGTTTCGCCAGCAGGGCGTCGATGCGCGCCTGCGTCTGGCTGCGGGCGGCGGCGTCGCGCGACCAGACCACGTCCTTCTGGATGTGCGAGCGGGTGGCGGAATGGTGAACCTCGCAAATCACGCGGCGAACGCGCCGCGGCCAAAATCGGGTTGACGCGCCGTCTGACGGCGCGGGATTCAGGCGAGGCCGGGCCGCGGCGGCCCGGCCATGTCGATCACGAGCGCCGCTTGCGCGGTTCGTAACGCACCACGGCGCGCATGATTTCGGAATAAGGGAAGGCATCGCAGCCACCGAAGCGTTCGCGGCCCTGCAACACGGTGGCGGCGATGTCGGCGGCTTCATCCGCCGCGCCCTCCATGGCCGCCGCCAGCCCACGTACGCCGCCGCACTGCGCGCGGATTTCCTTGCCGAACGGCCACGGCGCATCGGGATTGATCTTCAGCGCGAACTGCGCGTTCTCGTGCAGCGCCTGATAAAAGGTCAGGCAGTGCTCGCGCACCGCCGGGTCGCCGCAGGCGATCGCCTCGCGCTCGGCCAGGTTGAGCTTGCGCGAGCGGTCGCAGCCCACGCAACGCGACAGCAAGGCCCGCTCGAACGGACAGCCGTGTTCGATATAGGCCTTGCGGGCCAGCTTGTAAGCGTCTTCGTTGTACTCGGCCATCGGCCACCCTCACCCTTTCAGGCGAATAACCAAACAACCAACCGTTTACCAGTCGTCGCCGGACAGGGTCTTATCGAGTTCGCGCTCGGCGGTGAGCGTCTCCTGCGCGGCGATCTCGTTCTCGGCGAAGACCATCTTGTATTTGTCGCCGGATTTTGGGTCGAGCGTCTTGCGCAGTTCGTTGGTATGCGCCTTCGCTTCCTTGAAGCTCGCCCACTCGCCCTGCTTTTCCAGCACCTTGAACATTCCAAGACGGAAAACGTAGTAAGGCATGGTCCTCGATCCTCAATTCAGCTTGCCGTGGCAATGCTTGTATTTCTTGCCCGATCCGCACGGGCAGGGATCGTTGCGGCCGACCTTGGGATAGGCATCGGCCGGTGATGCCCCGGCGGCTGCGGCCTCGGCAAAGTCTTTCCCCTCGTCGTAGCCGGCATGCTGGTATTCGACGCGGGACGGTTCCTCGTACAGCTCGACCGCCTGCACCTCCTCGGGCGCGCGAATCTGCACGGTGGTGGTGATCTGGGTGACCTCGGTCTTGATCGCGGTCAGCATGGCGGAGAACAGTTCGAACGCCTCGCGCTTGTATTCCTGCTTGGGCTGCTTCTGCGCGTAACCGCGCAGATGGATACCCTGACGCAGGTGATCCAGCGCCGACAGGTGCTCGCGCCAGTGGGTGTCGAGGCTTTGCAGCATCACCGCGCGCTCGAACTGGCGCAGGCCCTCGGCGCCGACCAGCGCCTCCTTCTCCCGGTAAGCCGCGTCGGCGGCTTCCATGATCTTCCTGCGCAGCCCCTCCTCGTTCAACGCCTTGTCTTCGTCCAGCCACTGCTGCAGCGGCAGATGGAGCGAGAACTGCGCGGCCAGCGTTTTTTCCAGGCCCGCCACGTCCCACTGCTCGTCCATGCTGCCCGGCGCGATGTGCTGGTCGATGGTTTCATTCAGCACGTCGTCGCGCATGGCGCGGATGGTGTCGCCGATGTCGGCGCTCGCCAGGATTTCGTTGCGCTGCTCGTAGATGACCTTGCGCTGGTCGTTGGAGACGTCGTCGTATTCCAGCAGCTGCTTGCGGATGTCGAAGTTGCGCTGTTCGACCTTGCGCTGCGCGTTCTCGATCGCGCGCGTCACCCACGGATGCTCGATCGCCTCGCCCTCGGGCATCTTCAGGCGGTTCATGATGGCGGCGACGCGGTCGGAGGCGAAGATGCGCAGCAGCGGATCTTCCAGCGACAGGAAAAAGCGGCTGGAGCCGGGGTCGCCCTGGCGTCCGGAACGGCCGCGCAGCTGGTTGTCGACGC
>JAJYXA010000230.1 GCA_021791235.1 Pseudomonadota bacterium | reverse complement strand
CCTTTCCGGGCAGCGACTCCAGTTCCGACAATACCACCATCAACAACCAATTGAATCTGTTCGCGTTTTAACCGGACAGCAGTGACATCCACGGCGAAATGGACCGCATCAGCCAGGCGCTGACCCGGCGCGTGAAGGAACTCGCCGAACGTTACGAAACCCCGCTGCCGTGGATGGTCGGTCGCGTATCTGCCACATCGGCAGCAGCTTCTCAGCGCAAAGCCTGTTCTTATCTGGCCGTAAGTTTCTCTCAGGGGTTCGCACCGATCTCCGCCACCACTGGCGCATGATCCGACGGTCGCTCCAGCTTGCGCATGTCGCGGTCGATGCTGGCGGCGGTGCAGGCGGCGGCGAGCGGCTCACTGAGCAGGATGTGATCGATGCGCAGGCCGTGGTTGCGGCGGAAGCCCATCATGCGGTAGTCCCACCAGCTGAAGCTCTTTTCGGGCTGGTCGAACAGGCGAAAGCTGTCTTTCAGGCCCAGCGCCAACAGATTCCGGAAGCGTTCGCGTTCGGGCTCCGACACCAGCACACAGCCTTCCCATGCTTGAGGATCGTGCACGTCGCGGTCTTCCGGGGCGACGTTGTAGTCGCCGAGCACGGCGAGTTTGGGATGGCGAACCAGTTCGTCTTTCAGCCAGGCAGTCAGGGCGTCGAACCAGGCGAGCTTGTACGGATACTTGTCGGAATCGAGGCTTTGCCCGTTGGGGCAGTAGACGCACACCAGGCGCACGCCGTCGACGGTGGCGGCGATGACGCGCTTCTGTTCGTCCTCCAGCCCCGGGATGCCGACCCGCACGTCGCTCAGCTCGGCACGGCTGACGATGGCGACGCCGTTATAGGTCTTCTGCCCGGCGAGGGCGACGCGGTAGCCGGCCGCTTCCAGTTCGGCGACCGGGAAATTTTCGTCGGTGAGTTTGGTTTCCTGCAGGCACACCGCGTCGGGCTGGCGGGTGGCGAGAAAGTCCAGCAGCTGGGGCAGGCGGACCTTGAGGGAGTTGACGTTCCAGGCGGCGAGTTTCATGCCGCGGAGTGTACCGCAGCCACCCGGACCGCGGCAGGCTCGGGCCTATGACTCTGTACGCGCTTAGCGCGTGGGGGAAGTACTTAGGGCTGGGCTGCGGCGGGTGCAGCAGGTGCAGGGGCGGGCGCAACTGCAGGAACCTGTTTGCGGCCGGGCAGGGCGGATTTGGGGTAGCCGGCGCGATCCAGCATGGCCTGCCACTGCCCGGTTTCAAAGCCGTCGATCTTGTCGCTGCCGACCACCAGCACCGGCACACGCAGCTGGCCGGTGAGCTTCTGCAGTTCGGCCTGCGCCTCGGGACTGGCCTGCGGGTCCTTGGCGCTGTAGGGGATGCCGCGTTCGCCGAGCAGCCGCCGCGCCTGGTCGCAGGGCGCGCCGCAGGCGCTGGCGTACAGGGTGACCGGATATTTTTCGCGCGCGCTCTTGGCGGCGTAGGACTCGCCGCCTTCGATGACGCTGCCCTTGAACGACTTTTGCTGGGCGTTGCGGATGTTGGGCGGGGGCGGCTGGTCGCTGTAGACCATGCGGCCCTGCGCATCCTTCCATTGATACAACCGGGCCGCGGCCAGCGGCGCGCTTGCCGCGGCCAGGCAAACCGCCATCACGATGAATCCTGGTTTCATGACGTGCTCTCCCGAAAGACCCGATCCTTCGCTCTAACGGCCGTTGTCGGACGAAGCTTTAAGCCATGCCGTTGTGGCGCAGCAGGGCGTTGATGGTCGGTTCGCGGCCGCGGAAGGCCTTGAACGATTCGAGCGCCGGGCGGGCGCCGCCCTGGGCCAGGATCTCGCTCCAGAAGCGGTGGCCGACTTCCGGATTGAGCACGCCGCCGTAGCCCTCGGCCTCGTCCTCGAACAGCGCGTAGGCGTCGGCCGACAGCACTTCCGCCCACTTGTAGCTGTAATAGCCGGCCGCGTAGCCGCCGGCGAAGATGTGCGAGAAGTTGTTGGGGAAGCGGTTGTAGGCGGGCGGGACGATGACCGCGACCTGCCGGCGGATGTCATTGATCAGATCCAGCGCGGTGCGGCTGCCGCTGGGGTCGAAGTCGTCGTGCAGGTGCATGTCGAAGCTGGCGAACTCGATCTGGCGCAGCGTCTGCAGGCCGGACTGGAAGTTCTTCGCCGCCAGCATCCTGTCGAACAGCGCGCGCGGCAGCGGCTCGCCGGTGTCGACGTGCGCCGTCATGTGCTTCAGCACGTCCCATTCCCAGCAGAAGTTTTCCATGAACTGGCTCGGCAGTTCGACCGCATCCCACTCGACGCCGTTGATGCCGGAGACGCCGAGTTCCTCGATCTGCGTCAGCAGGTGGTGCAGGCCGTGGCCGGTCTCGTGGAACAGGGTGATGACCTCGTCGTGGGTGAACAGCGCGGGTTTGTCCCCCACCGGCCCGGAAAAATTGCAGTTGAGGTAGGCCACCGGCGTCTGGATGCCGCCGTCCTTCCTGCGGCGGGTGATGACGTCGTCCATCCAGGCGCCGCCGCGCTTGGAGGCACGCGCGTACAAATCCAGATAGAACTGGCCGATGCGCTGGCCGGTGTGGTCGGAGAGCGTGTAGAACTTGACGTCCGGATGCCACACAGGCGCACGGTCTTCGCGCACGTGCAGGCCGTAGAGCGTTTCGATCAGGCGGAACAGGCCGGCCAGCACGCGCGGCTCGGGGAAGTACTGCTTCACCTCCTGGTCGGAAAAGCTGTAGCGGGCGACGCTCAGCTTTTCCGAGACGTAGGGAATGTCCCAGGCCTGCGGGTCTGGGAGGCCCAGTTCGTCGCGGGCGAAGGCCTTGAGTTCTTCGTAGTCCTTTTCGGCGTAGGGGCGGGCGCGGGCGCTGAGCTCGTCGAGGAACTTCAGCACCTCGGCGGGGGTGTCGGCCATCTTGGCTGCCAGCGACACCTCGGCGTAGCTGTTGAACCCCAGCAGCTCGGCGGCTTCGCGGCGCAGCCTGAGGATGCTGCCGATCAGCGGCGTGTTGTCGAAGCCGGACTTGCCGAATTCGGAGGCGCGGGTGACGTAGGCGCGGTACACCTGTTCGCGCAGCTCGCGCTTGTCGGCGTACTGCATCACCGGCAGGTAGGACGGCATGTGCAGGGTGATCTTCCAGCCTGATTTTCCATCGGCTTCGGCCGCAGCCTTCATCATCGCCCGCACGTCGTCCGGAATGCCGGCGAGCTGGGCGTCCTCGTCGATGAAGAGCGCGAAATCGTTGGTGGCGTCGAGCAGGTTTTCCTCGAACTTGGCGGACAGCTGCGCCAGTTCCTCCTGCACCTGCATGAAGCGGGCCTTCTTGTCGGCCGGCAGTTCGGCGCCGCCGAGGCGGAAGTCGCGCAGTTCGTTCTCCACGATCTTCTTGCGCGGGGCCGACAGCGCGGCGTAGCCGGGGCTGGCTTTGAGCGCCTTGTATTTGGCGAACAGCGCCTCGTTCTGCCCCAGTTCGGCGTAGAAGACGGTGATTTTCGGCAGGTTGGCGTTGTAGACCTCGCGCAGCTCGGGCGAATCCATCACCGAATGCAGGTGCGACACCTGGCCCCAGGCGCGGCCGAGCTTCTCGTTCGCGTCGTCGAGCGGGGCAACGAAGGCGTCCCATTCGGCGGGGGTGTCGGCGGCTTCCGCACGGGCCACCGCGGCGCGGGCGTCGGCCAGCAGCTGGTCGATGGCGGGGGTGACGTATTCGGGCTTGAATTCGGCGAAACGGGGCAGGCCGGAAAAATCGAGCAGCGGATTCATGGAAAATCTTTCACAAAGAGGACGCAGGGAACGCGGAGGAAAAGCAGCAATGCACAACGATTATAATTTGAGCCCGGCTCCGCTGCGTTTCAACCCCCTGACAAGCATGGCTTTAGATCACATTGCCCCCTACCGGGACGTCCATCCGCGACTCGCCTCCGGCGCCTGGGTGCATCCGCGCGCCACGGTGATCGGCGAAGTCAGCCTGGGCCGGGACGCCTCGGTGTGGCCGGGCGCGGTGATCCGCGGCGACGTCAATTCCATCCGCATCGGCGAGGCGAGCAACATCCAGGACAACAGCGTGCTGCACGTATCGCACGAGACGCCGGCCAACCCGGTGGGCGGGCCGCTCGTCATCGGTGCGCGGGTGACGGTGGGCCATACGGTGATCCTGCACGCCTGCACCATCGCGGACGAATGCCTGATCGGCATGGGCAGCATCATCCTCGACCGTGCGGTGGTGCAGAAACACGTGCTGCTGGGTGCCGGCTCGCTGGTGCCGGAAGGCCGTGTGCTCGAATCCGGCCATCTTTATCTCGGGCGCCCTGCAAAAATGGTGCGGGCGCTGACCGAGGAAGAAATCGCCTATTTCAGCTATTCCGCCGAGCACTATGTGCAACTTGCGCGGTCATACTCGCCCTGACCCCTGACCCCTGACCCCTGACCCCTGACCCCTGACCCCTGACCCCTGACCCCTGACCCCTGACCCCTGACCCCATGAAATTCACCAAACCCATCCTGATCGCCATCGCAGCGCTCGCCATCATCGGCGCGCTGGCCTACGCTCTGATGGACAAGCCCGGCGCGCCGGCCGCCACCTTCACCACGCTGGAGGGCAAACCCATCGCCCTGGCCGACCTGCGCGGCAAGGTCGTGCTGGTCAACTTCTGGGCGACCTCCTGCCCCGGCTGCATCAAGGAAATGCCGGGCATGGTCGAAACCTACAAGCAATACAAGGACCGCGGCTTCGAAATCATCGCGGTGGCGATGAGCTACGATCCGCCCAACTATGTGCAAAGTTTCGTGCAGACGCGGCAGCTGCCGTTTCCGGTCGCGCTCGACGTCGACGGCGCGCACGCGCGCGCCTTCGGCAACGTGCAGCTCACGCCCACCACCTTCATCATCGGCAAGGACGGCCGCATCCTCGAACAGAAGCTGGGCGAGCTCGACTTCGTCAAGCTGAAAGCCCTGCTGGACAAGGAATTGTCCTGATGAGAGCGCTCGTCGCGGCGATGCTGCTCGCCAGCCTGGCCGCGTGCGGATCGGGCGGGGTTGACCCTGCCGCACCCCGTCCGGCCGCGGGCAAGCCTTTGCCCTTTGCGCCGCCGCCCCCGCCCATGCCGGAAGAAGGCATCGTGTGCGCGGCAGACGTCGGTGAATGTCCCGACGGCAGCTTCATCAGCCGCAATCCGGTCAAGGGCTGCGCGTTCGACGCCTGCCCGGGCGCCAACACCCCATAACTTTTTTTCGGATTTCTTCATTCATGGCGCAATACGTGTATTCCCTCAACCGTGTCGGCAAGATCGTTCCGCCCAAGCGGCAGATCCTGAAGGACATCTCCCTCAGCTTTTTCCCCGGAGCCAAGATCGGCCTGCTGGGCCTGAACGGCTCCGGCAAGTCCTCGCTCATCAAGATCATGGCGGGGGTGGACAAGGACATCGAGGGCGAGGCGATCCCGATGCCGGGCATCCGCATCGGTTACCTGCCGCAGGAGCCGCAGCTCGATCCCGCGCACACGGTGCGCCAGGCGGTGGAAGCGGGTCTGGGCGAGATCGTTTCGGCCAAGGCCCGGCTGGACGAAATCTACGCCGCCTACGCCGAGCCCGACGCCGACTTCGACACGCTGGCCGAGGAGCAGGCCAAATGCGAGGCCATCCTCGCCACCGCCGGCGCCGACCTCGACACGCAGATGGAAATCGCGGCCGACGCCTTGCGGCTGCCGCCGTGGGATGCGCTGATCGGCACGCTGTCGGGCGGCGAGAAGCGCCGCGTCGCGCTGTGCCAGCTGCTGCTTTCGAATCCCGACATGCTGCTGCTGGACGAGCCGACCAACCACCTCGACGCCGAGTCGGTCGACTGGCTGGAGCAGTTCCTGGTGCGCTACCCCGGCACCGTGGTGGCAGTGACGCACGACCGCTATTTCCTCGACAACGCCGCCGAGTGGATTCTGGAACTCGATCGCGGCCACGGCATCCCGTGGAAGGGCAACTACACCTCGTGGCTTACGCAGAAGGAGGCGCGGCTGGAGACCGAGGCCAAGCAGGAAGCCGGCCGCATCAAGACGATGAAGCAGGAGCTCGAATGGGTGCGGCAGAATCCCAAGGCGCGCCAGGCCAAATCGAAGGCGCGTCTGGCGCGCTTCGAGGAGCTGAACTCGGTCGAATACCAGAAGCGCAACGAGACGCAGGAAATCTTCATCCCGGTCGGCGAACGGCTGGGCGACAAGGTCATCGACTTCCACAACGTGACGAAATCCTTCGGAGACCGCCTGCTGATCGATAACCTGTCCTTCAGCGTGCCGCCCGGCGCCATCGTCGGCATCATCGGCCCCAACGGCGCCGGCAAGTCGACCTTCTTCAAGATGATCACCGGCCAGGAAAAGCCGGATGCAGGCGAAGTCGAGATCGGCCAGACGGTGAAGCTCGCCTACGTCGACCAGAGCCGCGATGCCTTGAGCGCCGACAAGACCGTGTTCGACGAAGTCGCCGAAGGCCGCGACCTCCTCACCGTGGGCCGCTACGAAACGCCGTCGCGCGCCTATCTCGGCCGCTTCAACTTCAAGGGCGGCGACCAGCAGAAGCGCGTCGGCAATCTCTCCGGCGGCGAGCGCGGGCGGCTGCACCTGGCCAAGACGCTGATCGCCGGCGGCAACGTGCTGCTGCTCGACGAACCGTCGAACGACCTCGACGTGGAAACCCTGCGCGCGCTGGAAGACGCGCTGCTGGAATTCGCCGGCTGCGTGCTGGTGATCTCGCACGACCGCTGGTTCCTCGACCGCATCGCCACCCACATCCTCGCCTTCGAGGGCGATTCGCAGGTGGTGTTCTTCCCCGGCAACTACCAGGAATACGAGGCCGACAAGAAGAAACGCCTGGGCGAGGAGGGCGCCAAGCCCAGGCGCATCCGCTACAAGCCGATCAGCCGCTGATGTTCTATCTCGATCTTTTCTCCGCCTTGGCTCGTCATCGGATCGATTACGTCCTGATCGGCGGCCTGGCCGTTTCTCTGCATGGCATCGAGCGGGCGACGATGGATATCGATGTGACGGTCGCCATGACGCCGGAAAATTTGACGGCGCTGGTCGAAATGGCGCGCGAGCTTGGGATGGTTCCGGTGTTGCCTGTCGGTCTGGAAGTGCTGGCCGATCTTGAGCAGTTAGCGCAGTGGCATCGCGAGCGCAATCTGGTAGCCTTTGCCTTGCGCGCGCCGGGGCGTTCAGGCGTAACGCTGGATGTATTGCTGTATCCGCCCGTGAATTTCAATTCACTGCTGAACCACGCCGTAACTTTCAAAGCGGGCGACGTGCCCGTGGTGGTGGCAAGCATTGACGACTTGATCGACATGAAACGTGCCGTGGGACGCCCGATTGATCTGGCTGACATTGAACATCTCAAACGTTTGAAAGAATACTGAACATGGCTTTCGATCGCGGCGACCGTACTTATTATGTCAACGATGAACGGCTGCTGGCTTTTCAGGCGCTGCCAACCGAAGCGAAATTGCGCTGGGTGGAAGAGCTGGCCACTTTCATCCGCTTGACGCGCGCAGCGGATCATTTCGGTGCGGAAACGCGGTTGGCGGATAGCCATGCGGCATCTCCGCTGCCAGGCGCTACGTCATGATCCTCGACACCCTTACCCAGGCTGACCGTTACCTCACCTTGCATCCGCTGTTTGCGCGCGCATTCGCATTTTTGCGCGACACGGATTTGATGGCGCTCGAACCCGGCGTGCATGCGGTGCATGACGAACAGATCTTCGCCATCGTCGAGGCGTGCACCGGGCGCACACGGGCGGAAGCGAAACTGGAATGCCATCGTCGTTACATCGATATTCAGCTGGTGCTCGAAGGCATCGATGAAATGGGCTGGAAGCCGCTGGCCGAATGCGGCGACCCGGCGACCGAGTACGATGTGGCGCGCGACATCCGCTTTTTCAACGACGCGCCGGCCAGCTGGATCGCCACGCCGCCTGGGTCGTTCTGCCTGTTTTTCCCCGACGACGCGCACGCGCCGCTGGTGAGTGCGGGCATGATCCGCAAGGTGGTGGTGAAGATCGCCGTGCAGCGGATTGATGCCGCTCAGTAGTGCGGCGGAACCTCGTCGCGCGGGGTGCGCGCCTCGTCCGGCAGCGCGTCCTGCAGTTGCTGGTGCAGCAGGCGCAATTGCTGCTGCATCGAATCGAGTTGCGCCTGCTGGCGGACCACCGTCTGGTTGAGCGTTTCGAGCAGGTCTTCGGCGAAGGCGAGCTTGGTTTCGAGTTCGGTGAGACGGGATTCGGTCATGGCTGTTTGGCTTCGGCGAGCAAGGGGAGGACAAGTTTTTCCAGCCGCGGATAATGCACCTGTCCCGCAATCTTGTGGCGGATGCGGCCCTCGGCATCGACGATGAACGAGGTGGGCACGCTCGCCACGTGGCCGAAGGCGGCGGCCACTGAGGCATTGGTCGGCGCGGCCATGAAGGCATAGTCCTTGTCCTGCATCCAGGCGGCGATCTTTTCCGGCGAGTCGTCGATACTGATCGAGACGACCTCGAATCCCCGGTTGCGCGTGTCCTTCCAGAAAGCGTCGATCACCGGTTTTTCCTTGCGGCAGTATGGGCACCAGGTCGCCCAGAAGTTCACCAGCACGACTTTGCCCTTGAGCTCGTCGCTGGTCAGCGCCCTGCCATCCGGCAGGGTCACGGCCCAGGGGGGCGCGGGGCGATTCTCTTCGCTGACGTCGGCCGGCGGGCGAAACCACAGCCAGGCGATCAAACCCAGTAAAATCAGGGTCAGCGGACTCGGCGTCCATTTTTTCAAGGCTTGTCTATCCATGCTGTGGCTGAAATCGTTTCATATCGTGATGGTGGTGAGCTGGTTCGCCGGGCTGTTCTATCTGCCGCGCATCTTCGTCAACCTCGCGATGGAAACGAATGACGCAGCCTACGACCGCCTGCTGATCATGGCGGGCAAATTGTATCGGTTCGTGTCGCCCATCATGTGGTTGACGCTGATTACGGGCTTCTGGCTGTGGCTGGCGTATTTTCCGATCGACATGAACTGGATGTGGGTGAAGCTCGCGCTGGTCGCCGGGCTGGTCGGCTATCACCATGTCTGCAAAAGCCTGCTGCGCGCATTCGAAGCCAGACAGAACACCAGGTCGCACGTTTGGTTCCGCTGGTTCAATGAAATCCCGGTCATTGTTTTGCTGATTGTTGTATTGCTCGTTGTATTGAAGCCGTTTTAAGCGAGTCATTGCGAGGAGCGAAGCGACGCGGCAATCCAGAGTGCGTTGATTGTGCGGACAGACTGGATTGCTTCACTACGTTCGCAATGACGAATTGTGTTGACCCCATGTTTCTTTAGGGCACTTCTATAAATCCTTATTCCGTCATTCCGGCGAAAGCCGGAATCCAGTCAAATCAAGCAACTGGATGCCGGATCAAGCCCGGCATGACGAATTTATAGAAGTGCCCTTTAGATTTTGACAAGAAAGCCCCGTTTGAAACCCGAATCCCGTCGCACCAAAACGCCGCATCCCGTTCGCCCCGAGCGCGAGGCGCTGCCGCCCGCCAGCCATTTCGCCACCTGCCCGCGCGGGCTGGAGGCGCTGCTCGAAGCCGAACTCGCGGCCGCCGGCGCGCAGGTGGTGCGCCAGGTGCCCGCCGGCGTGCTGTTCATGGCCGATGCGGCCGCCGAGATGCGCGCCAACCTCACTTCGCGCATCGCCACCCGCATCCTGCGCAAGGTCGGCTACACCCGCTATCGCAAGGAAGAGCACATCTACCGCGCCGCGCTCGACCTGCCGTGGCCGGACTGGTTCGACGTCAAGAAGACCATCGCGGTGAAGGTCGGCGCGCAGAACGCGCCGCTGAAAAGCCTCAACTTCATCACGCTGAAGATCAAGGACGCGATCTGCGACCGCTTCCGCGAGGAAACGCGCGAACGTCCGAGCGTCGACCCCTCGGCGCCCGACGTGCCGGTGTATGCCTTCTTCACCCCGGACGCGGTGACTTTCTACCTCGACACCTCGGGCGAGCCGCTCTTCAAGCGCGGCTTCAAGCGCGAGGCGAGCGCGGCGTCGATCAAGGAAAACCTCGCTGCCGGCTTGCTCCTGCTGTCCGGCTGGGAACCCGGCACCCCGCTCCTGGACCCGATGTGCGGCGCCGGCACCATCCTGCTCGAAGCGGCGGACATGGCGCTCAACCGCGCGCCGGGGCGGGCACGCCATTTCGCCTTCGAGCACTACCGCGATTTCGATGCGGCGCTGTGGCAGCGCATCAAGGACGAGGCGCGCGCAAAGGAAAAGCCGCTGACGCGCCTGCCGATCTTCGGCGCCGACCGCGACCGCTGGGTGCTCGACAAGGCGCGCAACAACCTCGCTGCCGCGGGTTACGCCGACGCCATCGAGCTGAAAGTATCGGACGTGCTCGAACTGAAAGCCCCGACGCCGGGCGGCACCATTGTGACCAACCCGCCCTACGGCGAACGGCTGGGCGAGGCGGAGGATCTGGCCGAGTGGTACCCGCTCCTGGGCGACTGGCTGAAGCAGAACTTCTCCGGCTGGGAGGCGTGGATCATCTCGGGCGACCCGCTGCTGCCGAAGGCGATCGGCCTCAAGGCGAGCCGCCGCATCCCGCTGTTCAACGGGCCGATCGAAACCCGCTTCCTGCAATTCAAGCTGATCGCGGGATCGATGAAGGCGAAAAAGTCGCCGGTATGACCGCATGACCAAACTCACCCTAAGCCAGCTTTCCGGCCTGCTGTTCCGCGCCTGCGACGACCTGCGCGGCAACATGGACGCCTCGGAGTACAAGGAATACATCTTCGGCATGTTGTTCCTGAAGCGTCTTTCCGACCTGTTCGACCAGGAACGCGAACAGCTCGCCCGTGACCTCAAGGACAAGGGCATGGCGGAGGCGATCATCGCCAACCAGCTCGCCAATCCCGACAAGTACACCTTCTTTGTCCCGCAGGATGCGCACTGGTCGACGATCCGCCACCTCAAGACCAACGTCGGCACTGCGCTCAACAAGGCGCTCGAAGCTCTCGAAGATGCCAACGTCGATGCCTTGCAGGACGTGCTCAAGCACATCAACTTCAACAAGAAGATCGGTCAGCGCACCCTCGACGACGACACGCTCGCCAACTTCATCCAGAACTTCGAGAAAATCCCGCTGCGCGACGAGAACTTCGAGTTCCCCGACCTGCTGGGCGCGGCCTACGAATACCTGATCAAGTTCTTCGCCGATTCCGCCGGCAAGAAGGCGGGCGAGTTCTACACCCCGGCGGACGTGGTGCGCACCCTGGTGGAGATCGTCGATCCGCAGCCCGGCACGAGCATCTACGACC
>JAJYXA010000186.1 GCA_021791235.1 Pseudomonadota bacterium | reverse complement strand
AATGCCGGCGGCGAATCCCCATACCGGCGGCAGTTTCAGCCACATCGCCAGGAACGAGGCGTGTTCGGTGTGCTTGCCGCAGCGGAAGGCGATCCACACGCCGAGCAACCACACCAGCGGCGTGGTGGCGAGCATGTCGGCGAAGAAGGGGTAGCGCGCGCCCGATTCGCCGAACACGGTGGTGAGGAAGGGATAGCCGAAGAACAGCACGTTGCCGAAGCCGGACGCCAGCAGGATGGCGCCGCGCGCAGGATTCGACAGGCCGCGCCCGAGCGGGGTGGCGAACAGCGCCAGCGCGGCGAGCGCCAGGCCGAACAGGGTGGCGGCGCCGAGAATCAGCGGCACCTGCAGAATGCTCAGGTCGGCCGTGGCGGCGGCGCCCGCCGAGAAGAACAGCATGGGCGCGAAGAAATTCAGCACCAGCCGGTTGATTTCGCCGCGCAGGCCGACGATGGAAATGCCGGTCTGCCAGCGCGGCCAGATGCCGCCGGCGGCAATCAGCAGGGACAGGGGCAGCAGCGTTTCAAGCAGCAGCTGCTGGGCGAGGTCGGGCGGCATGCAAGGGAAAGGGGGCGGCTTGGGTGTTCATCATAACGCCGTCGCGCGACTCCTGGCGCGGATTGGGCCTTCCAGATGGAATCGGGCTTTCACGGGCGAGTGCCCATGAAAGCCCGATCTGCCGAGGCGGCGGGAAATCAGGTACGCGAAGCGGGAGTGTAGCGGTTGTCGGCGCGATGCAGCGGGCCGGATTCCAGCCACTGCTTGATGCGGGTGGCGTCGCCGGCACGATGGTTTGTGCCCTGCGCGTCTAGCAGTACGATGATGACATCGCGATCGGCGACCTGCGCCTGCATCACTAGGCAGTGGCCCGCTTCGTTGATGAAGCCGGTTTTGGACAGGCCGATGTGCCAGTCTTCGGCGCGGGTGAAGCGATTGGTGTTGTTGAACGCCACCGGGCGATACAGCACGCGCGCCTTCTGGTGTCTTTTCTTCAGCACCACGCGCTGGGTGCCGAGGGTGTAGTGGCCGGTGGTGCTGATGTGGCGGATTTCGGGGTAGTTTTGATGGGCGTAATCGGCGAGTTTGGCGAGATCGAGTGCGGTCGAGCGGTTGCCGCTCGACAGACCGGTGGGTTCGACATACACCGTGTCGTTCATGCCCAGTGCGCGCGCCATGCGGTTCATGGTGGCGACGAGGCGGTCGAGCCCGCCCGGATAGGTGCGGCCCAGCGCGTGCGCCGCGCGGTTGTCGGACGCAATCAGCGCCAGATGCAGCAGCTGGCCGCGCGTGTAGCGGGCGCCGATGGCGAGACGCGAACCGGTGCCCTTGAGCGTGTCGCGGTCTTCGTCGGTGATGGTGATCTTTTCGTCTGGCGGCTGTCCGGCATCCACCACCAGCATGGCCGTCATCAGCTTGGTGATCGAGGCGATCGGCGTCTGCTGGGTGGCGTTTTTCGCCAGCAGCGGCTGGCCGCTCGCCTGGTCGAATACCAGCACGGACTGCGCGCTCAGTTCGGGCATCGCCGCGTCGTAGGATTCCGCTTGCGGGGCGGACTGGAGGGGGCCGATCCGGGGGCTCCACTGCAGGGATGCCTGGCCATCGAACGCGGCGGCGCCCGTGTGGACACACAACGCAATCAATCCGGACAGAACAGCTTTCATATGCATGATCTCAATGAAGGGCGGCTGGAAGGTAACAGCATGGGCAACATACGGACATCTTGATCGAAACTTGAAAACAACAGTTCAGGGTCATGGCCCAAATATTTTACGTCCCAGATTGACGGTGTAGCAAAATTCATTATATATAGCAATGACATGCGTGAACTTTCGTATAAATTACTAAAGAAATCAGAGCTAACAGCCGGCCTCTGTGCCCCCGGCGTGGTCGCCGAGGCGCTGGAGCAGCTGATGCGGGGCGAGGCCGCGCGGCCGGAATTCGCCGCGTGCGTGCGTTGCGACCCCGTGCTGGCGCTGCGCCTGCGGCTGCTGCCTGCCGATTTCGGCACGCAGCAGGATTTGCTGCGTGCGCTGCTGCTGGCCGCGCCAGTTGCGGCGGGGACGGCACAGGCCGCCTACGCAGTGCGCTGGCGGCAGTCGATCGGCGTCGCGCATCTGGCGCAGGCGCTGGCGGTGCGCGCCGGCGTGAGCGATGCCGATGCAGCCTGGACCGCGGGTCTCATCCACAATCTGCCGGATTATCTCGATCCCGACATCGCGTCGTCGGCGCCCACCGCCGACTGGCTCAGCGAACTCGACGCCGATGGCTGGCTGGCCGACGCGGCCCGCTACCACGCCGAGCCCCTGGCGCGCGGGCGCGCGGCGCACCCGCTGGTACGGGTCGTCCAGCTTGCCTATCAACTCGCGACCCGCGCCGATGCGGTGGACAGCGTGGACGTGCGCGCCGCGCTCGCCGCCCTGCAGATAGGCTCGGGCGAAGCCGCCCAGTTGCTGGCCGATAGCCAGGCGCAGGTGCATCAGCTGGCGCAGCGCTTCGGGCTGGTCGATGTCGTGGCGCAGGCGCAGAACGCGGGATTCGATCGTCTTGCCCGTCTGTATGCGGGGCAGGCGGCGCAATCGGCGCTGCACGGCCACTTTCGTCGCGCACGGGGGAACGAGCAGGTGTTTGCCCTGCTGCGGGACGCGCTGCGCGCGCTGTTTGGCGTTGAACGGGCCTGCCTGTTCGCGCCGACCGCCGACGGCACGCTGCAGATGACGCCCCTGATTCCGGCGGCGCCGGGTCTGGGCGCGCTGGCCATTCCGCCCGACGAGGGCCATTCGGCGCTGCCGCGCGCCCTGGCGCGGAATGCGCCCCAGCAGTTCGAACGCGGCGAGACCGATGCGGCGCTGGTCGACGAGCAGATTGCCCGCCTGCTCGGCGCGTCCCGTTTTCTTTGCCAGCCGCTGGCGCTGCACGATGGTCGGCCAGGCGTGCTGGTGGCGGGCGATGCCTTGTCCGGTCTGAGCATGTCGCCGCTGTGGCGGTTCACCCTGGCCGAATGCGCCGAAGCGGCGATGCCGGCGCCGATCCCGGCCGCAGCCGCGCCGGCGCCTGCCGCACCCGCCGCGCCGAGCGACGACATTCCGCGCGACCGGGTGCGGCGCGCCGTTCATGAAGTGGCCAATCCGCTCACCATCATGCGCAATTACGTCAACCTGCTGTCCGAACGCCTGGGCGCCGATTCGTCGGTGCAGCGCGATCTCGGCATCATCGGCGACGAAATCGAGCGGGTGGCGCGCATCGTGCGCGGCATCGCGACAAGCGAGGAGGCCAGCCTCCCCGCCGCGACGCTGGAGCTGGTGTCGGTCAACAGCGTCGTCTCCGAACTGGTGCGCATGGCGCTCGGCACCCTGTTCACGCCCAACAAGGTCAACGTGCAGATCGACCTCAATCCCGACGTGCCGCCGCTGCCGCTGCAAAAAGACCTGCTGAAGCAGGTGCTGTTCAACCTGGCGAAGAACGCGGTCGAGGCCATGCGCGCCGGCGGCCACCTCAAATTCACCACGCGGCTGGTGATGGCCGACGGCCAGCGCCAGGTCGAAATCGAAGTGGCCGACACCGGCCCCGGGCTGCCGGCAGCGGTGGCATCGCATTTGTTCGAGCCGGTGGTCAGCGAGAAGGGCGGCGACCATGCCGGGCTCGGCCTGACCATCAGCCGCAGCCTGGTCGAGCGCATGAACGGCCACCTCAGCTGCACCAGCACGCCGCAGGGCACCCATTTCCTGATCCGCCTGCCCACCCTGCAGAACGGTCAGGCCCCGCTTATGACAACGCGCTACGGGTCCATGTAACCCGGCTCAAGGAGAACCCCATGTCAGACGATCCCATCGAATCCTCTCCGCGCAATACAGTCAGCAGTTTTCCGGTGCGCCCGCGCCTTCTGGTGGTGGACGACGAACCGCTGATTCTGGAAGGCCTCGCGCGCCTGCTTGTTTCGCGCGATTACGATGTGGTGACCGCCAACGGCGGCTGCGAAGCCCTGATCGCCATCGGCAAGCAGCAGTTCGATGCGATCCTGCTCGATCTCGGCATGCCCGATCTGAACGGCAACGAGGTGTTGCGCTTCGTGGCCGACCGCAGCGCCGATACGCCGGTGATCGTGGTGTCCGGCGACAGCACCATCGACTCCGCGATCCGCGCGCTGCGCGGCGGCGCCGCCGACTTCGTGCGCAAGCCGTACGAGCCGGAAGAACTGTTGCGCCGCATCGACAACACGCTGACCCGGCGGCGGCTGGAAAAGGAAAACAACCACATCCTGCAGCGCCTGCAGCAATCGGAAAAGTGGCACCGTTTTCTGGTCAACAGCTCGCCGGACTTCATTTACACGCTGGACTTCGAAGGCCGCTTCACCTTCGTCAACGACCGGGTCGAAAGCCTGCTCGGCTATCGCAGCGAGGACCTGCTGGGCCAGCACTACAGTCTGGTGATCCACGAGGACGACATCGCGCGCGCCGAACACGTGTTCAACGAACGCCGCGCCGGCGACCGCAGCGCGCGCAACATCGAAATCCGCCTCAAGTGCAACCCGGGCATGCGCCGCCCGCGCCTGATGAATAGCCGCTGCAAATCGGTCGAGCTGACCGCCACCGGCATGTACGACGAAGAGGCCAGCCCGTTCGAGCGGCGCTTCATCGGCAGCTACGGCGTTGCCAAGGACGTCACCGAGCGCAAGCAGGCCGAGGAAACCGTGCATTACCAGGCCTACCACGATCTGCTCACCGGGCTGCCCAACCGCGCCCTGTTCCGCGACCATCTCGGTCTCATGCTGGCGCAGGCCAAGCGCAACCAGAAACCGCTGGCGGTGCTGAGCCTCGATCTCGATCACTTCAAGGTCATCAACGATTCGCTCGGCCACACCATCGGCGACGAATTGCTGCTCGCGGTCGGCACGCGGCTGCGCCAGTGCCTGCGCGAAGGCGATACGCTCGCACGCCTGGGCGGCGACGAATTCGCCGTGCTGCTGCCCACCCTGGTGTCGCGCAGCGACGTCGAGCAGATCTGCCGCAAGATCATCCAGGTGCTGTCTAGGCCGGTGTACGTCAAGGGCCATGAGATCTACATCTCGGTCAGCATCGGCGCCTGTGTCGCGCCGGATGACGGTGACCTGATCGACAGCCTCATCCGGCAGGCCGAAATCGCCATGTACCAGGCCAAGTCGCAGGGCCGCAGCCGCCTGCAGTTCTGGGAATCCGGCATGCAGGCACCCTATTCCGAGCGCATGCAGATCGAGGCCGACCTGCGCCGCGCGCTGGCGCGCAACGAATTCGTGCTGTTCTATCAGCCGCAGGTCGATACCGTTACCGGCGAGGTGCGCGGCTTCGAGGCGCTGCTGCGCTGGTGGCATCCGCAGCGCGGCCTGTTGACGCCGGCCGACTTCATCCCGGTGGCCGAGGAATCTGGCGTCATCGTTCCCATCGGCGACTGGGTGCTGCGCCAGGCCAGTTCGCAGATGGCCGACTGGCGCCGCGCCGGGCTGCCGCCGGTGCGGCTGTCGGTCAACATTTCCGCCCGCCAGCTCGAAAATCCCGATTTCGTCGACAGCGTCATGCGCGCCGTGCAGGTCTATTCGCTGGATGGTCGCCAGATGGAGCTGGAAATCACCGAAAGCCTCCTGATGCGCGATTTCGAGGCCAACGCGATCAAGCTCGGGCGACTGTCCGCGGCCGGCATCCGCCTCGCCATCGACGATTTCGGCACCGGCTACAGCTCCTTCAAATACCTGTCGCGCTTCCCCATCCACACGCTGAAAATCGACCAGTCCTTCGTGCAGGACCTCGACCGCGAAGAGAACCTGTCCATCGTCAACGCCATGGTCGCCATGGGGCGCGGCATGAACCTCAACGTCGTCGCCGAAGGCGTCGAAACCGAATCGCAGCGCGTGCGCCTGCAGCAGATGCAATGCCATGAAGTGCAGGGCTTTTATTACAGCGTGCCGCTTTCCGGCCACGAGGCCACCGCCCTGCTGGGCGACCATGGGCGCGGCTTCGGGCAGGGCGGGCATCTGGCGGCGGGCTAGCTTCGATTCTTTCTGAAGCTGTATTTGAACCACAGAGGCGCGGAGATACTGAGAAAGACAAGAAAACATCAGTTCCCTGCGCCTGTTCACTCACCCGGTTGGTGAGTGGGTGCCACGATGCAAGTCCCTGCTTTTTCTCTGTATCCCCGTGCCTCTGTGGTGAGATTGGTGAGATTCAGTTCATCAATCGCCGCGCAATGCGGCCTTGAATTCGCGGCGGCGCCGGTGCAGGGTCGGCTCGGTGCAGCCGTTGGGCATGCGCCGGCCGTGGAAGATCACTGACGCCTTGCTGCGCGGACTGCTGTACGCTCCCTCGGGCGAGCGGATGTACCCGACCTACTCGCGCAAGAACGGGCGCAAGTACCACTACTACGTGTCCAAGTCGGAAAGCCGGTTCGGCGCACCGGGCAAGAGCTACGAGCGCCTGCCCGCACCGGAGATCGAGGCGGCGGTCGTCGCCCAGATCCGCACGGTGCTGACCAGCCCGGAATCCATCGCGTCGGTGGTGCGCCACATCCAGCGCAACGGTGCGCAGATCGACGAAGCCACCACGGTGACGGCGATGGGGCGGCTCAACGATGTGTGGGATCAGTTGTTCCCGGTCGAGCGGCACCGCATCGCCAACCTGATGATCGAGCGCATCGACCTTGTCCACGTCGGGGAGGTGCAGGGCATCAAGGTGAAGTGGCGGGAGCTGGGCCGGGACAAGCTGATCGGTGAATTCGCGCCGAAGGGGATTGGCGCGGAGCTGCTGGAGGTCGAGGCCTGATGGACGCACCACTGGAAACCTTTGTGCCCCTGCAGTTCAAGCGGAAGAAGGGGCAATGGCTGGCCGATTCGGGGGCATCCGCGCACGATGTTCGCATCATCGAGGCCGTCGCTCGGGCACTGTACTGGCACTCCCTGCTCGACTCCGGCGCGTTCAAGAGTGTGGTCGAAATCGCCCGGGTCGAAGGGCTGATGCCGACGACGGTGGGCCGGTTGCTGCGGCTGGCCCCCGACATCGTCGAGCAATTCATGATGGGTTGCCAGCCCCGAAGGCTGACCCTGCTGTGGCTGATGCGAAACGACATCCCCGCGCTCTGGCCAGACCAGCGTCAGATGCTTGAGTTCTTCAAGCAGGAGGCGAGATGTCCAAGAAACACTACGGCAAGCAGACAGGTCGTCCTGTCACCCATGAGCTCCCAACATCCGCCGGCGGCGTGCGACAACCCGCGCCAGCAAAGGAAGTGTCCTCGCGGGCGCTCGCGAGACCACCAGAGAAAACGGAGAACAGAGAGGCGTTGGAGGGGGTGAAAAGGCCGGTTTCACGGGGGTGGCGCTCGCGAGACCAGACTCGGAATCCGCGCCAACACAGGGGGGAATGGGCGAAAAAACAACCGAGAATGGTTGGTTTTTGGAATACTGGTGGCCAGGGGCGGAATCGAACCGTCGACACGCGGATTTTCAATCCGCTGCTCTACCAACTGAGCTACCTGGCCAAAAGAGGCCGCAATTTAACCGGTTTGCCCCCCTCGCGTCAAGAAAAAGGCCGCGCTGCCCCGGCTCAGCACGCCAGTCCATGCAGGTCGCACAGGTGGCGTTTGACGAATGCCAGCACGATCCACAACCAGAACAGCAGGAAGAAGGTGAGCACCGGGACGTGGGCGTCGAGAATGAAGCGCGGGGCGATGAAACGCACGGCGCGCACCACGGGATTGGCGATGATGCGCAGCACGCGATAAAAAACGTTCTGCTCGCGATATTTGCCGGCCAGCACGGCCAGCGCGCCCTGGCCGAGCAGGGCGAAGCCGGCGACTTCAACCAGGGTGCGCAGAATGGAAGCCAGCAGAATGTCGAGCGGCATGGCGGGTGTTCCTGAGACGGATCGATGATTTTAACGCAGCTTGCCAGGCTGCCGCCCGGTCGTGACAATGTGCGCTGACATCACTCTGTATTGATCTAAAAACCGCATTTGAACCACAAAGACACAAAGATATGTCCCGCAGGGAGATATCTTTGTGGTGAGGAATTTGTGTTGATCCCATGATGAACTATAACCATGTACGGCATGGTCTGCGGGGCATGTTCTTCAATATGCTGGGCCAGCGCGAGCGCGCGCTGGCTGCGTACCTTGACAGCCATCGGGCCGCCCCGGCGCATGCCGGCACCTTGCGTACGCTGGGCTGGCTGGAGGCGCGGCTGGAGCATTGGCCGGCGGCGGAAGCCTGGTTTGCGCGTGCCGTCGAACTCGAGCCGAACGATGCGCACACCTGGTTCAACCTTGGCTATGTGCGTGACAAGGGCGGCATGGACGAGGCGGCGATCGCCGCCCTGCAGCGGGCGACCGAGCTGAATCCGAACAACGACCGTGCCTGGTATGGGCTGGGGATGCTGCATGCGCGGCATGGCCGTCATGCCGACGCGGCGGCGGCGCTGGCCGAGGCGGGCAAATTGCAGCCGATGAACGGGCTGGCCTGGTATGCGCTGGGGATGGCCTGGCAGCATTGCAACGAGCCGGACAAGGTGGCGGCGGTGATCGAGCATACGCTGTCGCACGACCCGCAGACCGCGCAGCGGCTGATTCGCGACACCGGACGCAGCGACTACGCGCATCGACCGGGCTGAGTGTGGCGGGCGTAAAAAAAACCAGCCTCGCGGGGCTGGCTTTTTTGTTGCGCGCCCGCGGGCGCGCCGGGTGCGGCGATCAGGCTGCGCGGGTGTCGATGTCGCCCGCCAGGCTCGGATAGCGCACGTGATCGACCAGCTCCTGAATTTCGGCGCTGGGCGCACGCGAGATCAACGAGCCGACGATGACGCCGAGGAAGCCGATCGGCATGCCGAACACGCCGGCGGCGATCGGGGCGATGTCGAACCACTGGTTCTCGGGCACTCCGCCGAAGAACGGATAGGTCATATACATGTAATACATGGTCACGCCCAGACCGGCGAGCATGCCGACGACCGCGCCGAGGTAGTTGGCGCGCTTCCAGAACACGCCGAGCACCAGCGCCGGGAAGAACGCCGAGGCCGCCAGCGAGAACGCCGCGCCGACCAGGAACAGGATGTCACCCGGCTTCAGCGAGGCGGTGTACGCGGCGAACAGCGCCACCACCAGCAGCAGGCCCTTGGAGATGGCCAGGCGGCGCACCGTGGAGGCCTTGGGGTCGATCATCTTGTAGTAGACGTCGTGCGACAGCGCGTTGGCGATGGTCAGCAAGAGGCCGTCTGCCGTCGACAGCGCGGCGGCCAGGCCGCCCGCCGCTACCATGCCCGATACCACGTAGGGCAGGCCGGCGATCTCCGGGGTCGCCAGCACGATGAGGTCGCCGCCGATGGTGATTTCGGCGAGCTGCACGATGCCGTCCAGGTTGATGTCGACGATCTTCATCAGGGTCGCGTCCACTGCCGACCAGTTTGCCACCCAGGCGGGCAGCGACGCGAACGACGAGCCGACCAGGTTGTTGTAGACCTCGAACTTGACCAGCACTGCCAGCGCAGGCGCGGTGAAGTACAGCAGGAAGATGAAGAACAGCGACCAGAACACCGACTTGCGCGCTTCACGCACGGACGGCGTGGTGTAGTAACGCATCAGGATGTGCGGCAGCGAGGCGGTGCCGACCATCAGGCACAGCACCAGGGCAATGAAGTTGCGGCGCTTCACGTTGGAGGCTTCTTCGTCCTCGGCGCGTGCGGCGGCGATTTCCGCTTCGGTGGCGTTGGGATTGCTCTTCAGCAGATTCGCCTCCGCACCCTTGCCGGCGAAGGGGGTGGCATGCGCGGAGACCGGGCCGGTCTTGGCCTTGGCGCTGTCGGCCGATTTCTTCCACGACGTCCTGAGGTCATCGATGGTAGCCGGGAAATCGGCGGGGTTGCCGGCTTCCGTGCGCTGGGCCTCGAGGAAGGCGTCACCGGTGCCGGCAGCCACAGCTGCGTCCAGCGCTGCGATCCTGGCTTCGAACGATTCCTGCTGGGCCTTGAATGCCGCGCGTGCCGAGGCTTCGGCCGCGCCCAGGGTGGTGTCGGGATTGTTGAGCTCGTTTTCCTTCAGCGTCACCTGCTGCAGCACCTGGCCGTAGGCGATCTGCGGCACCGGGTTGCCGGTATGGGACACCGACAGCCACACCACCGGGACCATGTAGGCGATGATCAGGATGATGTACTGCGCCACCTGGGTCCAGGTCACCGCGCGCATGCCGCCGAGGAAGGAGCACACCAGAATGCCGGCCAGACCGACGAACACGCCGATCTGGAATTCAAGGCCGGTGAGGCGGGCGGTGATGATGCCGACGCCGTAGATCTGCGCGACCACGTAGGTGAAGGAGCAGATGATGGCAGCGACGACGCCGATGGTGCGCGGCAGGTTGCCGCCGTAGCGCGAGCCGAGGAAGTCCGGAATGGTGAACTGGCCGAACTTGCGCAGGTAGGGCGCGAGGAACAGCGCCACCAGCACGTAGCCGCCGGTCCAGCCCATCACGAAGGCGAGGCCGTCATAGCCCGACAGATAGAGGGTGCCGGCCATGCCGATGAAGGAGGCGGCCGACATCCAGTCGGCACCGGTCGCCATGCCGTTGAACAGGGCGGGCACGCGGCGTCCGGCGACGTAGTATTCCGACACGTCGGCGGTTTTCGACATGATGCCGATGCCGGCATACAGCGCGATGGTGGCGGCGAGGAAGAGATAGCCGACCCAATTGGGGGGCAGGCCCATCTGCTCCAGGATCGCCAGCACGATGACGAAGGCGATGAAGCCACCGGTGTAGAAGGTGTAGTACTTCTTGAGCTGCTGGTAGAACTGGCTCTGTGTGAGTGCGGTCATGTTATTCCTCCTCCTCGTGAACGCCGTATTCCTTGTCCAGTTGGTTCATGCGACGGGCGTAGAACCAGATGATCAGGACGTAGATGATGAGGGATCCCTGGGCGCCCATATAGAAGGCGAAGGGGAAACCCAGGATGACGATCCGATTGAGCTGGGGGGCGAAATAGATGACGACGAACGTCACCACGAACCAGATGGCGAGCAGGACTGCGGTGATCCGCAGATTCTTGCGCCAGTACTCCTGATGTCTCTCCGACAACTGCATGGCAATTCCTCCTTAAGAGCGTGGTAGGGGAACGCGCGTTATTAGTTGATATGAAGTCGCGCGTGCGCGGAGTGTAGGTATTTGCGGCACGGCCCACAAATAGATTAGTAGGCGCTAATGTGCTGATAGCCAGCGCCGGGCGCGCAGCAGGCCGCGCAGTTGATGCGCGGTGGCAAGGCGTTCGCGCTGCGCCGCCTGCAGCAGCACCAGCCACAGCTCGGCGGTGGCGAAGGCGT
>JAJYXA010000543.1 GCA_021791235.1 Pseudomonadota bacterium | reverse complement strand
GGCGGCGCCGCAGCCGAGCCGGCCGCGGCAACGCGCAAGCAGCAAAAGCGCGACGAGGCGGAGGCGCGCAACCGGCGCTATGCGCAGAAGCGCCCGCTGACGCAGCGCCTGGCCAAGCTCGAGCGGCGCATGGGCGAACTCGAGCGCGAACGCGCCTTGCTCGGCAAATGGCTCGCCGATCCGGAGAGCTATGCCGATGCGAATAAGTTCAAGGCTGAACTCGTGCGCGAAGGCAAACTTGCCGCCGAACTCACCAAGGCGGAGGAAGAATGGCTGGCGCTGCAGGCCGAGTTGGAGACGCTCGAGGATTAGTTCAGCGTTTTCGGCGCGGCCGCGTCATCGGCAGGCGCCTGCGTCAGCAGCGTCGGCAATTCCAGCGCGATATCCCAGTCCGATTTGGCCACGGCGTCCTGCAACAGCTTGCACAGGGAGTGCAGCAGCGTGTTGTCCAGCGTCAGGTGTATCCCCGGACCGCTCTGCGGCATCAATCCGAGCACCTGGTTGCCGTTGCCGTCTTTCCTCACCTGGATATGCACCACCAGGATCGGCTCGGCACCGAGCGGCATCTCACGCGGCGCTTCCTCGAAGGCGTCGGCGAAATTGGCCCGGCCCAGCGCCTGCTCGTGCTGCAGGCCGAGCAGCGCATCGCGCGCCTGCGGGCTGCTCTGCAGCGCGACCTCGGGCGCGGAGCGCAGCATCTGCAGCAGCAGCGGCCACAGCAGGCGCAGCGCGCGCCGCGTCAACCATAGGCGCACCTCGAGCCGGTTGTCGGTGCTCACGCGCAGCAGCAGCCGGTCCTGTTCCGGGATGAAGTCGAGCTTGAGCTGGTGCAGGCGCATGGCTCAATCATATCGGCCGCATCGATCAAATTCAAATGCCGTGGCGCCGCAGTGCCCAGGCGACATGTTCGCGTACCAGTGCGGATGGATCTTCGGCGCGCGCTTGCAGCGCGGCGACCACGTCCGCGCCAGTCGGTGCATTGCCCAGTCCCACGGCAAGATTGCGCGACCAGCGCTCGTAGCCGATGCGGCGAATCGCGCTGCCCGCCATGCGCTCGCGGAAGCGGCTCTCGTTCCAGGCGAACAATTCCACCAACTGCACATCGTCCAAACCGTGGCGCACGCGGAAATCCGGCTCGCCGCTCGTTTGGGCATAGCGGTTCCAGGGGCAGGCGAGCTGGCAGTCGTCGCAGCCGTAGACGCGATTGCCGATCAGCGGCCGCAGCTCGAGCGGGATCGGGCCTTTGAGCTCGATGGTGAGATAAGAAATACAGCGCCGGGCATCGACCCGGTAGGGCGCGACGATCGCGCCGGTAGGGCAGATGTCCAGGCATTTGCTGCAGCTGCCGCAGTGATTCTTGACCGGCGCATCGGCGGGCAGCGGCAGGTCGGTGTAGATTTCGCCGAGAAAAAAATAGGAGCCGGCATCGCGCGAAAGCAGCAGCGTGTGTTTGCCGCGCCAGCCCAAGCCGCTTTTTGCGGCCAGCTCCACCTCCAGCACCGGCGCCGAGTCGGTATACACGCGATGACCGAAGGCGCCGATTTCGCGTTCGATGCGCTGCGCGAGCTGCGCCAGCCGGCTGCGCAGCAGCTTGTGGTAATCGCGGCCGGTGGCATAGCGCGCGATGTAAGCCTTTTCCGGCGCATGGATGACAGACCAGCCCTCTGCCGCCTCGGGCCGATAGTCCATGCGCACGGTGATCACGCGGATCGTGCCCGGATGCAGTTCCGCCGGGCGCGCGCGTTTCATGCCGTGCCTTGCCATATAGTCCATTTCGCCGTGGAATCCGGCGGCGAGCCAATGCGCGAGGCCGGCTTCGGCGCTGCCAAGGTCGGCATCGGCAATGCCCACCGCCTGGAAACCCAATTCGCGCCCCCAGACCTTGATCGCGCGCGCAAGCGCGGTGTAATCGCGACCAGTCTCGGCTGCGGACATGACTAGGCCGTTGCAGCCGGCTTGGCGCAGAGGAATGGAAAATCCATAGCCGCATTTCTTTCGCGAATTATGTTGCGCGAACTCAAATTCGATTTGCCCGGAATGAACTATACAGATCTCATTCAGGACGAACGATACCAAATTGCCACTCTCTCGAGGCCGCATATGCGCAGCGCGGCTCGCGTTGATGGGCATTGAAATTCGAGCATTCAGCCCCTTCGGGTCGAAGCGAGAAAATGACCAAAGTCGACCATCACCTATGGCAGCGCTTTTGGGCCGTCGCGACGCCTTACTGGCGCCTGGAAGAGAAATGGAAAGCCTGGGGCATGCTCGCCCTGCTGGTGCTGTTGCTGCTGGCGGAGACGCGATTCGCGGTGCTATTCAACCAGCAGACGGGCGAATTCACCTCGGCGCTGGCGGCAAGAGACGAGGAGCGTTTCTGGGACGCGATCCAGCTGTGCCTGGTCCTGCTCATGCTGGCGGTTCCCATCTATGCGTTCTACTACTACGTGCGGGACAAGCTCGGTATTCTTTGGCGGCGCTGGCTGACCAACCGATTCCTGGACGGCTATTTCAGCAAGCGGCATTTCTATGAACTGAATTCCAATGCGGGCATCGACAACCCCGATCAGCGCATCGCCGAGGACATCAACACCTTCACCCAGCGCTCGCTCTATTTCCTGCTGATACTCATCGGGGCGATGCTGCAGCTGGTTGCGTTCAGCAGCGTGCTCTGGTCGATCTCCAGGGAGATGGTCTACTTCCTTGTCCTGTATGCAACCTTCGGCACGCTGGTGACCCTGTTCGTATTCGGCAAAGTGCTGATCGGGCTCAATTTCCTTCAACTCAAGCGCGAGGCGGATTTCCGCTTCGGCCTGGTGCGCATCCGCGAGAATGCCGAATCGATTGCGTTCTACCGCGGTGAAGCGCAGGAGTCGCAGCAGATCAAGCGGCGCTTTACCGAGGCCTTCAACAATTTCAACCGGCTCATCAAGAGCCAGCTTTTCCTGAACCTGTTCCAGTATGCCTATGGGCTGCTGACCATCGTCCTGCCCAGCGCGCTTATCGCCTCGCGCGTGCTGTCGGGCGAGCTCGAAGTCGGCAGCGCGGTCCAGGCCGCGGGTGCTTTCGCGGCGGTGCTGAGTGCAATGACGGTGATCGTGGAGAACTTCGAAAGTCTGAGCCGGTTCGCGGCGGGGATCGATCGCCTCAGCACTTTTTCCAGGGTGCTGGCGGGGAAGGCGGAGGGGAGCCTGCGCTCAGGCGGCGTCATCGTCTCGGTGCACGCTTCCCGCCTCGCGCTGGAGGACGTCACCCTGCAGACGCCGAATCAAGAGCGAACCTTGATCCGCAATCTCTCGCTCGCCATCGACGCCGGACAAGGGTTGATGATCGTGGGGGACAGCGGCAGCGGGAAGAGTTCGCTGCTGCGCGCGATCGCGGGCTTGTGGTACTGCGGCAGCGGCAGGATCCTGAGACCGGATCCCGAGGACCTTCTGTTCCTGCCGCAGCAGCCTTACATGATCCTGGGCAGTCTGCGCAGCCAGCTGCTGTACCCGAATAAGGACAGACCGATCGCGGATGCCGATCTGCTCCATCTGCTGGAACGCGTAAACCTGCCGGATCTCGCCGCACGCTTCGGCGGCCTGGATCTCGACCTGGACTGGGACAAGCTTCTCTCCGTGGGAGAGCAGCAGCGCATCGCGCTCGCGCGGGTACTGCTCACCCAACCCAGGTATGTCATGCTGGATGAAGCCACCAGCGCCTTGGATGTTGCCAACGAGGAGAGCCTGTATCGGCAGCTGGCCGCAAGCGGTACGACCATCGTCAGCGTCGGTCACCGCGCCACTATCTTGAAATATCACCAGCAAGTATTGCAGCTCACCGGAGACGGGGCATGGCTGTTGCAGCCCGCGCAAGGCTACCGATTTGGCTAGCGGTATGCCGTGTCGATCAGAGGAATCGGTCGAGCAGCCGGCGGCTGGCCCGGTCGAGCCGGTTGATATCGCGCACCAGGAAATGAATGCCGTGGCTGTCCTCGATCAGCAGGCCGGACTTGCCGAGCCGGCGGATGTCCTCCTCTCCCCACAGAATCAGCGTGGTTTCGCCGCGGTCGGTGTCGATTTTCCAGGTGCTGGGCGTGGCGAAGCTCGAGACCTCGTGGATGCGACGAATCTCCGGCACGAATTCGCGCCGGGCGAGTTCCTCCTCCACCAGCTGCCGCAGCGCCTGCGGCAGCTGGTCCAGGCGCTCGATCCATGCGGCTTCGTGGCCGTCGGGGCCGACCAGCGCGATGCCTTCGCCGGGCGCGCTGATGGGAAAGGCGCGTACCGGTACCACGCCTTCGCACACGCTGCCGTCCGCGGCGGTCAATACCAGCCGGCCGAAGGCGTCGCGCTTTAGTTGGAAATCCGGCGCCTGCATTATTCGTCCTTCGCCTTGTGTTCCATCTTCCATCCTGGCTCGGCTGTCTCGTCGAGGTCCACGTCGATGTTGCGCGCCTGGGCCTCGTACAGGCGGTAGTAGGCGCCTTCGCGCGCCATCAACTCGTCGTGGTTGCCCGTCTCGACGATGCGGCCGCGGTCGAGCACCACCAGGCGGTTGGCGCGCCGCAGCGTCGATAGGCGGTGGGCAATGGCGATGGTGGTGCGCCCGCGCACCAGGTTGTCGAGCGCCTTCTGGATTTCGGTCTCCGTCTCGGTATCCACCGAGGAAGTGGCCTCGTCGAGGATGAGCATATGCGGGTCGATGAGCAGGGCGCGGGCAATGGAGATGCGCTGGCGTTCGCCGCCGGACAGCCCCTGACCGCGCTCGCCGACCAGAGAATCGTAGCCCTGCGGCAGGCGCAGGATGAACTCGTGCGCGTGCGCGGCGCGCGCGGCATCGATGATTTGCTGGCGTGACGCATCCGGTTTCCCGTAGGCGATGTTGTCGGCAACAGTGCCGAAAAAGAGGAAAGGTTCCTGCAGCACCAGGCCGATGTTGCGCCTGTAATCGGCGACCGCGAGCGAGCGGATGTCGGCGCCGTCGAGGCGGATAGCGCCCTCGGTTACGTCGTAGAAGCGGCAGATGAGGTTCACCAGCGTAGTCTTGCCCGAGCCGCTGTGGCCGACCAGGCCGATCATCTCGCCTGGCTCGACGGTGAGATCGACGCCGCGCAGCACCGAGCGGTTGCCGTAGCGAAAGCCGACGTCGCGAATCTCGATGCGTCCTTTTACCTCGCCCAGGCGCACCGGACGCGCCGGGTCGGGCACGCTGGAGACATGATCGAGTATGTCGAACAGGCGCTTCGCGCCGGTGGCGGCGCGCTGCGTGGTGGAGACGATGCGGCTCATGGAATCCAGGCGTGTATAGAAGCGCGTGATATAGGCGAGAAAAGCCGTCAATACGCCCACGGTGATCTGATCGCGCGACACCTGCCAGATGCCGAAGGCCCAGACGACGAGCAGGCCGACTTCGGTCAGCAGCGTCACCGTCGGCGAGAACAGCGACCAGATGCGGTTGACGCGGTCGTTCACCGTCAAATTGATTGCGTTCGCGGCGCGGAAGCGCTGGGTTTCGCGGTTCTCCTGGGCGAAGGCCTTCACCACGCGGATGCCGGGGATGGTGTCGGCCAGCACATTGGAGATTTCGGACCAGATGCGGTCGGCCTTCTCGAAGCCGATGCGCAGCCGGTGGCGCACCAATTGGATCATCCAGGCGATGAAGGGCAGGGGCAGCAGGGTGACCAGCGCGAGCCAGGGGTCGACAGAAAAGAGTATGACCGCGGTCATCGCGATCATGAGCATGTCGGTGGCGAACTCGAGCACGTGCACCGAAAGGAACTGGCAAATGCGGTCCGATTCCGAGCCGATGCGCGCCATCAAATCACCGGTGCGTTTGCCGCCGTAGTATTCGAGCGACAGCCGCATCAGATGTTCGAAAGTGGCGGTGCGCAAGTCCGAGCCGATATGCTCCGCGACGAGCGAAAGGATATAGGTTTTCACCCATCCCAAGCCCCAGGCGAGCACGGCGGCGCCGAGCAGGCCGCCCAGCAACAGCACGACCAGGCCGGCATCGATGGGTTTGCCGCTCTGGTAGGGAATCAGCACGTCGTCCATCAGCGGCATGGTCAGGTAGGGCGGCACCATGGCGGCGGCCGTCGAAATCAGCGTGAGGATAAAGCCCCAGAACAAAGGCCAGCGATAGGGCCTGGCGAAACGTCCCAGCCGCAGCAAGGTGCGCGTCGACGGCGGCGCATGGATTTCGCGCGCGCAGACCGGGCATTCCTCCTGGCCGGGTTCGAGCAGGGTGTTGCACTTGGGGCAACGCTCTTCGGGAGGCCGCTCGACGGGGCGGCCGGAAAGGCGGCTCTCGAGCTGGCGCTCGAATTCGTCAAACAGCCGCTGCGCAGCCGGGTTCTGACCGATGGTGTAACGCCAGGTTGCGAGACAGGACGCCGCGTCACGCAATTCCAGCGTGCCGACCCCGGCATGATCGTGGTGCAACAGGCTGAGTTCCGGCTGGAAAGTCCACTCCCGCCGTTTCGGCTCCTCTGCCTGAAGCGCGAGCAGGCGCCGATTCGTCAGCGCCACCAGCCCCCGGGAATAGCGCAACCCGGTGTCCAGATCGGTTTCCAGCCAGACTTGAAGGCTCTCGTCTGCCCCCAGACCTGCCTCGATTTCCGCCCGCCAGGCGTCGGGCAAAGCGGAAAGCTGATCAACTCCATGATTGTTAGCGGAAATCATCTATGAAATGCACCCGCAATCAAGGGCTGCGGCTCTATTGCTGCGGTGCAATGTCACTCCTTTATTTACGAGTATATGCCGAATTACCCGCGCCTACCCTCGATGCGGGTCGGCGGCCGGGAAATTCTTGTCGAAATCTGGTAAACCCTAACCCCATATCCCGCGTTAAGCCTCCCAGGTCTAGACTCAATCTTTGCCGAGCGTCAGCGCGGTGGCAGGCCCTATACGTGAAATATAAAAATATCGAATTCTTGCGTTTAACCCCGCTGCGCGGACCAAACCTCTGGACCTACCGCCCGATCATCGAGGCCTGGGTCGATATCGGAGACCTGGAGGATGCCCCCTCCAATAGTATCCCCGGCTTTTATGAGCGCCTGTCCTCCTGGCTGCCTTCGCTGATCGAGCACCGCTGCAGCGTCGGCGAATACGGCGGTTTCCTGCAACGCTTGCGCGACGGCACCTGGGCCGGCCATATCCTGGAACACGTCGCCCTTGAATTGCAGAACCTGGCCGGTCAGCGCACCGGCTTCGGCAAGGCGCGTCAGACCTCCAAGCGCGGGATCTATCGCGTCGTCGTGCGCTCGCGCCAGGAACAGGTTACGCGTGCCTGCCTCGAGGCGGCCCGCGACCTGGTCATGGCGGCCATCAACGACACCTCGTTCGACGTGCCGAGTGCGATAGCAAAGCTGCGCGAACTGGCCGATTCACTTTGCCTCGGCCCCAGCACCGAGAGCATTGTCGATGCGGCGACTGAACGCCACATTCCCTGGATACGCCTCAACGAGGGCAACCTGGTACAGATCGGCTACGGCTGCCGGCAGCGGCGTATCTGGACCGCAGAAACCGACGCGACTTCGGCTATCGCCGAAGGCATTTCACGCGACAAGGACCTGACCAAAAGCCTGCTTGCCGCCTGCGGCGTGCCGGTGCCCGAAGGGCGTGTCGTGAGCGGCCCGGAAGATGCCTGGGAAGCGGCAGAGGAAATCGGTCTGCCGGTAGCGGTCAAGCCGATCGATGCCAATCATGCGCGCGGCGTGTCGCTGGAATTGACTTCGCGCGAGCAAGTCGAGCGCGCCTACCAGTTGGCGCTTGCCGAGGGCAGCGAGGTTCTGGTCGAACGTTCCATTCCCGGCGTCGAACATCGCTTGCTGGTCGTGGGAAAGCAGCTGGTCGCGGCCTCGCGCGGCGAGACCGCCTGGGTCACCGGCGACGGCAGTTCGACCATCGTCGAGCTGATCGACAGCCAGATCAACAGCGATCCGCGCTGTGGCGAGGACGAATCCTTTCCGCTCGAGCCGGTGCGGCTGGAGCGCGAACCGGCAGTCGTCATGGAACTGCAGCGGCAAGGCTACGCTCCCGATTCGATTCCGCCCGCCGGCAAGAAAGTCCTGGTCATCCGCTACGGCAATCTCGCCGACGAAGTCACGGATGAAGTACACCCCGAGGTTGCAGCCGTGGCCATATTGGCCGCGCGCGTCGTCGGCCTGGACATCGCCGGCGTGGACATCGTCGCCGAGGACATCTCGCGCCCCCTAGCCGAGCAGCGCGGTGCGGTGGTCGAGGTCAACGCCGGCCCAGGTCTGCTGATGCACCTGAAGCCGGCCAAAGGCAGGCCGCGCCCGGTCGGGCAGGCCATCGTGGACAGTCTTTTTCCGCAAAACGACAGCGGCCGCATCCCTATCGTCGGCGTGGCCGGCACGCGCGGCACTTCATTGATCGCCCGGCTCGTCGCCTGGCTGATCCATCTCTCGGGCAAATCGGTCGGACTGGCTTGCCGTGACGGTCTGTACCTCGACTGCAGGCTGGTCGACAAGAACGATTGCGCCAGCTGGACTGCCGGGCAGCGCCTGCTCATCAACAAATCGCTGGAAGCTGCCGTATTCGAAAACGGCGCCGAAGTCATTCTCGGCCAGGGCGTGGCCTACGACCGCTGCCTGGTCGGCATCGTCACCGACGTCGATAGTGTCGAGGCGCTTGGCCGCTACGAGATCCACGATGCCGAGCAGGTGTTTCAGGTTCTGCGCACCCAAGTGGACATCGTCCTGCCCGAAGGCGCGGCCGTATTGAATGCGGCCGATCCTTTTGTCATGCGCATGGCTGACCTGTGCGACGGCGACACGATACTCTACGGCCTCGATCCCGATCTGCCGGCGATCGTCAAGCAGCGCGCCCGCGGCGGCCGCGCAGTTTTCCTGCGCGACAACCGCGTCCAGCTGGCGCATGGCCCCGTTGAAAGCATGCTGGTCGAACTGCCCGCATTCGCCATGCAATTGAGCGATGGACGCTGCGACGCCGATGCCGCTGCGAGCGTGCTCGCAGCGGCGGGTGCGGCTGTGGCGCTGGACATTGCGCTCGACATCACGCGCGTCGGCATTGAAACGTTCGAGCACGATTGCAGGGGCAAACCGCCTGTGCAAAGCCTGCCGCGCAAAGCGGTCAACCTGTAGCAGCCGGCCAAAGACGAACTGATGGACGTTTCAAGAATCCGAGCCTTGCGCGGCCCCAACCTGTGGAGCCGCAATACCGCGATCGAGGCAGTGGTTCACTGCCGCGAGGCAGAGTGTGCGCTGTCCGGACTGCCCGGCTTCGAGGAGCGCTTGCGCGCCCGCTTCCCCAATATCGGTTCTATGCGGCTGATCGGCCAGGTCGGAGATATTTCTCTCGCCCATGCGCTCGCGTTCGCCGCACTCGGCCTGCAGGCGCAGGCCGGTTGCCCGGTGACGTTCACGCGGGTGACGCAAACCATCGAGCGCTGCGTATTCCAGGTGGCCGTGGAATATTCGGAGGAGGCCGTAGGCAGGCTGGCGCTCACGCTCGCAGAGCAACTGTGCCTGGCAGCCATGGCCGATGCGCCGTTCGACCTGGCCGATGCGCTCGCGCGCCTGCGCGAACTCGACGCGGACGAGCGCCTGGGGCCCAGCACCGGAGCGATCGTCCACGCCGCCGTCGCGCGCGGGATTCCCTATCGCCGCCTCACCAAGGGCAGCCTGGTGCAGTTCGGCTGGGGCAGCCGCCAGCGCCGCATCCAGGCCGCAGAAATCGACCGCACCAGCGCCATCGCGGAATCGATCGCGCAGGACAAGACGCTCACCAAGCGTCTGATCGAGGCGGCCGGCGTACCGATTCCACAGGGCCGCCCTGTCGCCGACTTTGAGGACGCGTGGAAGGCCATGCAGGAAATCGGCGCTGCGGTGGTGGTCAAACCTCAGGACGGCAGCCAGGGTAAAGGCGTCACGGTCAACGTCACGACGCGAGAACAATTGGCGGCGGCCTTCGCCACCGCAGCGGATTACGGCTCGACCGTCCTGGTGGAACGCTTCGTGCCGGGCCACGATTTCCGCCTGCTGGTGGTGGGCAGGAAACTCGTCGCGGCGGCGCGCCGCGAACCGCCTCTGGTCATAGGCGATGGCGTACACACGGTGCAACAGCTGGTCGAAGAGGTCAATCGGGATCCGCGCCGCGGCGTAGGGCACGCCACCTCGCTGACGAAAATCCGCTTCGACGAAGTGGCCTTGCGCCGCCTGGAACTGCAGGGGCTCAGCGCCACATCGGTGCCGGCGCAGGGTACGCGCATTGTTCTGCGCAACAATGCCAATCTGTCCACCGGCGGCACCGCCACCGACGTGACCGACGACGTGCATCCGGAAGTGCAGGCGCAGGCCGTAGCGGCGGCGCAAATGATCGGTCTGGACATCGCCGGCGTCGACATGGTGTGCGAAACCCTGCAACAGCCGCTGGAGGAGCAGGGCGGCGCCGTGGTCGAGGTGAATGCTGCGCCCGGCCTGCGCATGCATCTCATGCCCTCAGCCGGCAAAGCCCACGCAGTGGGCGAAGCCGTTATCGCCGACATGTACGCGGAGGGCGAGGACGGCCGCATTCCGGTGGTGGCGGTGACCGGCACCAACGGCAAGACCACGACGGTGCGACTGATCGCGCATATCCTATCCTGCAGCGGATTGCGCACCGGCATGACCTGCACCGACGGCATCTATGTTGGCGGACGCCGCATCGAAAGCGGTGATTGCTCCGGTCCCAAGAGCGCGCGCAACGTGCTCATGCACCCCGAGGTCGACGCGGCGGTGTTCGAGACGGCCCGCGGCGGCCTGTTGCGCGAGGGTCTCGCGTTCGACCGCTGCAAGGTGGCCGTGGTCACCAACATCGGTGAGGGCGACCATCTCGGACTGAGCTATATCGCCACGGTCGAGGATCTCGCCGTGTTGAAGCGCGTCATCGTGCAGAACATCGCAGCCGACGGCATGGCCGTGCTCAACGCCGCCGACCGCGACGTGGCCAAGATGATCGAGAACTGCCCTGGCGCGGTTACGTTCTTCGCCGCCGATCCCCACCATCCGGTGATGGCGACGCACCATGCAAGGGGAAGACGCGTCGTCTATGTCGAGGACAATGCCATCGTCGCCGCCGAGCGCGGCGCCGTTGCGCAGCGGATCGCACTCGACGACGTGCCGCTCACGCGCAAGGGAACGATCAGTTTCCAGGTCGATAATGCGATGGCATCCGTTGCGGCCGCGTGGGCGCTGGGTCTGGACTGGAACGTGATTCGCGTCGGCCTGAATTCCTTCGTCGGGGACGTGGAGACCGTGCCCGGCCGCTTCAATGTGTTCAGTTACCGCGGTGCGACGCTGATCGCCGATTACGGCCACAATCCGGATGCCATCCTGGCTTTGGTGCG
>JAJYXA010000302.1 GCA_021791235.1 Pseudomonadota bacterium | reverse complement strand
AGGAAAAGTCGACGTGGCCGGGGGTGTCGATCAGGTTCAGGCGGTAGGTCTGGCCGTCCTGCGCCCTGTAGGTCAGCGCGGCGGTCTGTGCCTTGATGGTGATGCCGCGTTCCTTCTCCAGGTCCATCGAATCGAGCACCTGCGCCTCCATCTCGCGCTCGGACAGCCCGCCACAATGCTGGATCAGGCGGTCGGCCAGGGTGGACTTGCCATGGTCGATGTGGGCGATGATGGAAAAATTGCGGATCAGGTTCTGGGACACAGCAAAACGGGCACGTTTCCGTGCCCGACAAGGGATGCGATAACTTGCAGAATTTTAACGGATTTCAGGAGTGGGCGCGCAGCCATTCCTGAATCGCAGGCAGATTCAGCTGATGACGGCAAATCTCGGTGTCGCCGTCGAACAGCAAGGGGACCTCCCAGCCGTATTTCGCCTTGAGCGCGGGGTCGGCATCCACGTCCACGGGGATCAGGCCGTGCCCGGTTCCCGCGATCAGGGCGTGGGCCTCGGCCGCCATGTCCTCGCAGAGCGGGCAGCCTGCCCGCGTGTAGAGCGTCAGCGTGTTACCCACCCGAAATCTTCAGCGGAATGTAGAGCGTTCCGTCGCCGCGACGCACCAGGATCGCCGCGCTTTTGCCGACAGGTATCGCGGCGGTGGCCTTGCGGTAGTCTTCAACGCTGGCGATCCTGGTATTGTTGACCGCCAGGATGATATCGCCGGTTCGAATGCCGGCACGCGCCGCTTCGCCCGTGGCATCCGCGACCAGCACGCCATGGTCGAGGTCGAGCGCCCGCCGCTGATCCGCTCCCAGCTCCGACAGGGCCAGCCCGCCGCGCAACATGGCCTTGCCATCTTTGCCGGCCTGCTGGTTTTCGGCAGGCAGTTCACCCAGCACCACGTTGAGTTGCTGGAGTTTGCCCTTGCGCCAGACCTGCAGCGGAATCCTGGTACCGGGTTTGGCCATGCCGACCATGCGCGGCAGGTCGCTGGAGTTTTCCACGGCCTTGCCGTTGAATTCCAGGATGACGTCGGCTGCCTGCAATCCGGCCTTGCTCGCCGGGCTATCGTCCTGAACCTGTGACACCAGCGCACCGCGCGGACGATCCAGGCCGAAGGAATCAGCCAGATCGGCCGTCACTTCCTGGATCACCACGCCCAGCCAGCCGCGTGAAATCTTGCCGCCGCTCTCGAGCTGCTTCGCCACTTCCATCGCCACATCGATCGGGATCGCGAACGACACCCCCATGTAGCCGCCGCTGCGGCTGTAAATCTGCGAATTGATGCCGACCACTTCGCCCTTCATATTGAACAGCGGCCCGCCCGAATTGCCGGGATTGATCGGCACATCGGTCTGGATGAAGGGCACATAGGATTCCGACGGCAGCGAACGCCCCTTGGCGGAGACGATGCCCGCCGTGACCGAGTTTTCGAAACCGAAGGGCGAACCGATGGCTGCCACCGCCTCGCCGACCCGCAGCTTGGTGGGATCCCCCAGCTTGACGACAGGCAGGTTGTTGGCGGTGATCTTGATGACGGCGACATCAGTGCGCGCGTCCGCCCCCACCACCTTGGCGGTGAAGGTGCGCTTGTCGATAAGCTTGACCACCACCTCATCCGCGCCCTTGACCACATGCGCATTGGTCAGGATGTAGCCGTCGTTGCTGACGATAAACCCCGAGCCTTCGCCACGCGCCGGAATTTCCTGCATGGGGCCCGGCCCCCCCTGCCCACCCTGCGGCATGCCTGGAAAGAAGCGGCGGAAAAACTCCTGCATGCCCTCGTCGTCGAACGGCAGGCCTTCCTGACCGCGCTTCACCAGCTTGGTCGTGCTGATGTTGACCACGGCCGGCCCCTGTTTTTCAACCAGATCGGCCACATCCATCACATCTTTCGCCAATGCCGGTACCGACACGGCAAACACCAGCGCAATCGCCGCCAGAGCGTTTTTCATCATGGCTGTCCTTTCATCATTTGAAACAGGATTTTGTCTTCGCGTCGGAGTACCACCGGGCGCGCCGTCCGGCCGCCTCGCGCCGCCACCCAGCCCACCGCGCCCCCGACCAGCATGCCAACGAGCGCGGATCCGTCACCGGGCTGGATGGCCTGCGCCAGCAACGCGCCGGCCAGCATCAGGCCCAGCGGCAGGCCGTAGACACGCAATGCGCTTTTGAGCACGCTGCCATCGGCAATCCCGACGACGACGCGATCCCCGGGTGCCAGGGCCAGGTCGCAGTCGACCAGAAAATTCCGGGGCTTGCGCTGGAAAAGTTCGGCGATGCGGCGCGACGAACACCCCTGGCCGCCGCAGGTGCCGCAGCCCGAGGGCTCGACCGCCTGCACCCAGACGCCGTCGGATGCGGTACGTATGACTTCGGCCGTCTGTTCCAGCATGGGCAGCCCTTACTTCCTTGTCGCCGAATTGCCGGTTTCGATCAGCGCCATGTTCGGCACCTCGCCCAGCGTCGTCACGATGTAGCCGTCGACCTCGCGGGCATAGATGCCGATCGCGCCTTCGGCCGACAGGCCGTGCAGGCTTTGCACCTGCGGATCCTCCGGTTCGACGAACATCGACAATACGCTCAGGCCATCCGAAAACACCAGATGGGTAACCGGTGCCCGTTTGCCCGGCAGCGAACGCACCGCCTCCTGCACCTTCTCGTATCCGGGTGGCGGCGTCACGCTCCAGGCACTCACGACAGGTTTGTCGGAATGGATTTTCTGGATGATTTTCCCTGCCATGTCGTTGCGGATGTCCGGCGCCTTGCCAATCTGGATTTCGGAGAAAACGAACATCGAGATCACGCTGCCACTGTCGTTGACGACACGCGCCTTGAGCGGCAATGCTGTGCGCTTGTCCAGCCACAGATTGTAGGCATACCGATACCCATCGCGCGGTGACAGCGTCACCACCTGGCAGGAACGCCCTGCGACGCGCTCGATTCCACCCAGTTTCGCCTCGTAAAAATCAAGCAGGCTGGCCGGCTGGGCCGGCAGCAAGTCGGGGAAGAAACGGCGCAGCGCATTGCGCTCAAGTTGCACATGTTTGCCGTCCGGCAAGTGGCAGTACACGTCGTTATTGATACGCAGGAACTGGCGTGACGTACCATCCATGACTTCGACTTTTGCCTGCTCGCCATTCGCATCGGTACGGTGCAGCACGCGCAGCACCTCGACGTGCTCGCCGTGATGGTAGACATAGACGCCGCTGTAATTCTGCTGTTTGGCCGCACTCGCTGCGCGGTCGAGCCAGTCGGCCGCGGCATCGGCACGCGCCCCGCCGGAGAAGAATACCAGCCCGGCAAATCCCGCAACCAGCCAACCCTGCCGCCAGACAGCCAGTGCTCGCATCAGCGCGGCTCCACCGCAACGGCCACCGCAGGCTGATAGGGGGAAACCACCGTCATCGGGGCGAATTCCTGATGCGCCACCAGATAGGGCGTAAACCGGGCGTCTTCGCTTGCCGACTCCGACGACAGCGAAGCCTGCTGAAAGCCTGGCGCCGTCGCCATGGGCAGCGTGGCAGGCTCATCCGACATCATTCTGGTGAGCGAGATCGCGCCCCAGACCGCGAGCGAGGCAAACGACGCCACGGCAACCCGCTGCGGCCACACGCTCCGGCGCGGCGCAAGCACGGTCGGCTCGGCTGCCAGCCGCGCCGAGAAACGTGCCATGAAGCCCTCCTGCGTAGGCGCCTCGCCCCGCATCAGATCGCCGATCAAATGGTATTCCGACCAGCTCTGTCGCAAATCCCCATCGCGTTTCAGGACCGTGATGCAGTCCTCCGTTTCGGCCCGTTCCGTTTCGCCATCCAGCGCGGCGGAGAGCAGCAGACGCCAGTTGTCTTCGGCCTGTTCAGGCCGGGGAAGGGTATCGGTTTTAAGAAGTGCTGACATGATTACCACCTTTTGTCCTGACTGGTGCCCAGCATCGGGCGTATCTTTTCGGCGATGGCCTCGCGCGCGCGGAAGATCCGCGAGCGCACGGTACCGATCGGGCAGTCCATCATCTGCGCGATTTCCTCGTAACTCATGCCTTCGATCTCGCGCAGCGTGATGGCTGTCCTCAATTCCTCGGGCAACGCATCGACCGCCTCATTGACTGCTTTGGCGATCTGCTTGGTCTGAAGTTCCGCTTCCGGCGTCGCAATATCGCGCAGCAGGTCGCCGTCCTCGTAATTCTCCGCATCTTCCGCCTGAACATCGCTCGACACCGGCATGCGCTTGTGCGCGACCAGGTAATTCTTGGCGGTATTCACGGCAATGCGGTACAGCCAGGTGTAAAAGGCACTCTCGCCGCGGAATCCAGGCAGCGCGCGATAGGCCTTGATAAAAGCTTCCTGCGTAATATCTTCCACCTCTGCCGCATCCCGCACCATGCGCGACAACAGCCGCCCGAGCTTGCGGTGATACTTGCTCACCAACAGCTCGAAAGCGCGCTTGTCACCCTGCTGGGCGCGTTCGACCAACACCTGATCCAGTTCGCGGTCCGACATATCTCCCTGCTGCTTTTTGTTTGTGTTGAAAGTATACGTGACCGCACCTTCCGGAACGTGTGAGCGGATCGGGGCAGAAAAGTTCACCCCGAACAGGGTTATTCTGGCACGACCCAAGCCTGCTATCATCGCCCGACCACCATGCACAGACACGACGTCCTCATCCTCGGCAGCGGCCTCGCCGCGCTGACCACCGCGCTCAAGCTCGCCGACCAGCGCCGCGTCGCCATTGTCACCAAGCGCCAGATGACCGACGGTGCCAGCGACTGGGCGCAGGGCGGGATCGCGGCCGCGGTCGACAGCGGCGACTCGGTCGAGGCGCACGTGCACGACACCCTGGTCGCCGGCGCCGGCCTGTGCGATGAGGCGGTCACCCGGCTGGTGGCCAGCCAGGCCCGTGACATGATCGCTTGGCTGACCGCCAACGGTGTCGCCTTCACCCCCGATCCGCAGGCGCCTGGCGGGCTCCACCTGGCACGCGAAGGCGGGCATTCCAAGCGCCGCGTGGTGCACGCGGCCGACGCCACCGGCCATGCGGTGCAGACCAGCCTGCTCGACCGTGTGCGTGCCCACCCCAATATCGAGACCTTCGAGCAGCACGTCGCCATCGACCTCATCACCGGCAAGCGCGCCGGCGGCCAGGAACGGCAGATCCACGGCGCCTATGCCCTGAACAAGGGCACCGGAGAGGTCGAGACCTTCGCTGCCGGCCATACCGTGCTCGCCACCGGCGGCGCCGGCAAGGTCTACCTCTACACGACCAATCCCGACACCTCGACCGGCGACGGCATCGCCATGGCATGGCGCGCCGGCTGCCGGGTGGCCAACCTGGAATTCGTGCAGTTCCACCCGACCTGCCTGTACCACCCGCACGCCAAGTCCTTCCTCATCACCGAGGCGGTGCGCGGCGAGGGCGGCCATCTGCTGCTGCCCGACGGCAGCCGCTTCATGCAGTTCCATGACGAGCGCGCCGAACTCGCGCCGCGCGACATCGTGGCGCGCGCGATCGACTTCGAGATGAAGAAACGCGGCCTCGACTGCGTCTATCTCGACATCAGCCACAAACCGGCCGACTTCGTGCGCGAGCACTTCCCGACCATCTACGCCCGCTGCCTGGAGCTCGGCATCGACATCACGCGCCAGCCGATCCCGGTGGTGCCCGCCGCGCACTACACTTGCGGCGGCGTCGTCACCGACACCGACGCGCGTACCGACCTGTGCAACCTGCATGCGGTCGGCGAAGTCACCTTCACCGGGCTGCACGGGGCCAACCGGCTGGCCTCCAACTCGCTGCTGGAATGCCTGGTGTTCGGCCACGCCGCCGCCCGCGACATCCTGGCCACGCCGCCCGCCCCCTCGCTCAGCCTGCCGCCATGGGACGCGTCTCGCGTCACCGACCCCGACGAGGAGGTGGTGATCTCGCACAACTGGGACGAACTGCGCCGCTTCATGTGGGATTACGTCGGCATCGTGCGCACCAACAAGCGGCTGGCGCGCGCGTCGCACCGCATCCGGCTGCTGCGCGCCGAAATCGACGAGTTCTACCGCAATTTCCGCGTCAGCAACGACCTGATCGAACTGCGCAACCTGGTGCAAAGTGCCGACCTCATCATCCGCTCGGCCCAGTTGCGGCAGGAAAGCCGCGGCCTGCATTTCAGCCGCGACTACCCCGAAACCCTGCCGATCGCCGGAAATACCGTGCTCAACCCGCGTCCGGGAACGATGTGTCCGAGCGTGTGCGGCGTGCCCAGCGAAGCGACACCCTGAGACGGCGCAACGTATCGGCATCCGCACTGTCGGGCAACAGCGTCAGGGCACGTACCTGACGGTCTGCCGTGCGGTAGCGCACCACGATCAATGCGGTCGAGACAAAACTGTCGTCCAGCACCTCGGCATCGTGCCATTCAGCGGCATCGTCCAGGCATTGCAGGCGGCCGTCTGGCGCAATGCGCAAGCTCGACGTCGGTGCTGCCTGCCGCCAGCCCCACAAACCCAGCCCGATCACGACGACCCCCAGCGCAAACGCGGCTGCAGCCGGTACCTCCGCAAGCAGGATGGCAGCCAGCGCCAGCCCTACCCCACCCAGCAGCAACAGCCCCAACCGGCGTGAGGGTTTGAGTTCAATCTCGCGCATCCGCGTGTACACTTTTGGCCTTCATCACATTCCTCTCTGACTGGAACGCATCGTGATCGATTCCTGGAAAAATCTTCTGCAATCCCAAGGCGCAGTAATCGAAGGCAGTACCGTGCTCCACTATGGCGATCCGGCGGCCGAACGCGCTGCCGCTGCAGACGGCACCATTGTGGCGGATTTGTCGCAGCTCGGCATGATCGCGTTCCGCGGCGAGGACACCGCCGCGTTCCTGCAGGGCCAGCTTACCAACGATGTGCGCAGCCTGCATGCCGACACTGCGCAGTGGAGCGGCTTCTGCAACCCGAAGGGGCGTCTGCTCGGCAATTTCCTGATGTGGCGACAGGGCGAGGATACCTGCCTGCAGCTCTCCGGCGACATCCTTCCAGGCGTGCTGAAGCGCCTGTCGATGTTCATCCTGCGCGCCAAGGTGCAGGGGCGCGACGCCAGCGACGAAAACGTACGGCTGGTGGTGGCCGGCCCGCTGGCGCTGGCGGCGGTGAGCGCCGCGATGGGCGCGGTTCCGGACGCCGTCCTGCGCACAGCCTACGGCGAGGCCGGCCAAGTGGTCCGCGTCGGCGCCGACAAGTTCGTGCTGTCGGTCACGCCCGAACGCGCCGCGGCCGTGTGGCAGGTGCTGCGCCAGTCGGCCACCCCGGTCGGCGCCCCGGTATGGGACTGGCTGCGGCTCAATGCCGGCATTCCGATGATCGTCGCCGCCACGCAGGAGCAGTTCGTGCCGCAGATGGTCAATCTCGAAGTCATCGGCGGCGTCAATTTCCAGAAGGGCTGCTACACAGGCCAGGAAATCGTCGCGCGCAGCCAGTATCTGGGCAAGCTCAAGCGCCGCATGTTCCTTGCGCACGTGGAGGCCGAAGCCGCACCCGGCGACAACCTGTACAGCGCCGACATCGAGGGCCAGGCCACCGGCACCGTGGTCAACGCAGCCCCGGCGCCGGCCGGCGGCTTCGATGTGCTGGCTGTCGCCCAGGTCGAAAGCGCGAGCACGCAGACCCTGCATCTGAAATCCGCCGACGGCGCCGCGCTGGCCCTGAAACCCCTGCCCTACGCGCTGCCGGAATAGGTGAAACACGCCTATATCTACTACCGCATCGATCCCGCACAGGAAGCCACGGCCGCCGGCAGGATCGATGCCTTGCTGGGGATGATGGCGGGTCACTGCGCCCAGCCACCCCGCCGTCTCCGCCGGTGCGACGACTTCGCGATGTGGATGGAGGTCTACGCGGACATCGCCGACTATGCGGCGTTCACGTCGGCCCTGGATGCGGCCGTGCGCAGCCTCGGCTGTGCGGCATTCACCCGGGGTGAACGGCATCTTGAGTGTTTCTCCCCCACCGACAGCAGGACGCCCGGATCGACCGATCCGCGCTGCTGAATCACCGCTTCAGGGTATTCGCCCTGGGACCGGATGGTTGGGTTTTCTGCGCGCGCATCCTATAAATAAAGCCATCCTTTGCACTCAAGGAGTTCATCATGCTGGACATCAACAAAATGGTGGCGCAGGAGCATGCGGATCCTACGATGCGCGGGCACCTCGTCGAGCTGGATCCTTGGACGGAGAAGCAGGCCATCGAGATGGCGCGGCAGGACGGTCTGGAATTGACGGACGACCATCTGGCGATCATTCGCTACCTGCGCGACTGCTATGCCGACCATGGCGGCACGATCAATGCGCGCATGCTGGTGAATTCGCTGGAAGAGGAGTTTGCGGGACTGGGTGGACACAAATTTCTTTACAAGCTGTTTCCGCTGGGACCCATCGCCCAGGCCAGCCACTATGCCGGGCTGCCGCTGCCGCCGGGCACGCGTGACCCCTCGTTCGGCACGACCCACTAGGCTTGGGGCGCGTTAACAGGCCCTAGTCGGTCTCCTCCACCGGAACCCGCGCGGCCAGCGCACACAGCAGTTCATAACTGCTGGTGCCCGCGGCTGTGGCCACCGTATCCACCGGCAGTCCCTCGCCCCACAACACGACCGGGCTCCCCACCCCGGCATCGGGACACTCGCTCAAGTCCACGCACAGCATGTCCATCGATACCCGCCCCAGAATCCGGCTAACTCGCCCCTCAACAAGGACCGGCGTGCCCGTCAGCGCATGGCGCGGATAGCCGTCCGCATAGCCGCAGGCCACTACCCCAACCCGCATGGGGCGATCGGCACGAAACAACTGGCCGTACCCCACCCCTTCGCCCGCCTGCAGCGTCTGCACGCCGATGATTTCCGATTGCAGCGTCATCGCCGGCCGCAGCCCCAGTTGTGCGGCCGGCACGTCGGCAAAAGGCGACGCGCCATACAGCATCAGGCCTGGGCGCACCCAGGTTCCCAGGGTCTCCGGATAGCGCAGCAGCGCCGCCGAGTTGGCGCTGCTCCACGGCAAGCCGTAGGCCGACATTTCATCCAGAAACGGTTGCAACTGCCAGGCCACGCCCGCGGTTTCATCCGCCTGGGCAAAGTGGGTCATCAGGGTGATGCCAACCACCCCGGCCAGGCTTTTCGTCCGCGCGACGATGGCAGCGTGCTCGGCGAGCGGAAACCCCAGCCGGTGCATGCCACTGTCGAACTTGAGAAAGACCTGAATGGGCCGCACGGGCGGCTGCTGTTGCAGCCAGTCGAGTTGCGCTGCGTGGTGCAGCACCGGCCACAGATCGAGTTCCGCGCAGGTGGCGATTTCGTCCGCGCCAAACAGCCCTTCGAGCAGCACGATGGGCTGTTCCACCCCCATCAGCCGCAGGTTGGCGGCCTCTTCCAGTGTCAGCACGGCAAAGCCGTCGGCGGCCGCCAGCGCGCGCCGCGCACGCGACAGTCCGTGGCCGTAGGCATTGGCCTTGACCACTGCAAACACGCGTGCCGCGCCGGCATGACGGCGCGCCACACGCAGATTGTGCGCCATCGCACCGATCGAGATCCGCGCCTGGATGGGCCGCATCGGGTTTAGTATGAACCCGGCTGCGCCAGCGTTTCGAAGCGCGTGTATTCGCCGAGGAAGGCCAGCCGCACCGTGCCGATGGGGCCGTTACGCTGTTTGCTGATGATGATTTCCGCCGTACCCTTGTCCTGCGTGTCGGGGTTGTAGACCTCGTCGCGATAGATGAACAGGATGACATCGGCATCCTGTTCGATGGCGCCCGATTCGCGCAGGTCGGACATCACCGGGCGCTTGTTGGGGCGCTGCTCCAACCCGCGGTTCAGCTGCGACAGCGCGATCACCGGAACGTGCAGCTCTTTCGCCAGCCCCTTTAACGCACGTGAGATTTCCGAAATTTCGGTGGCGCGGTTTTCGCCCCCGCCGCTGCCCGACATCAGCTGCAGATAGTCGATCACGATGAGGCCGAGCTTGCCGCACTGGCGCATCAGGCGGCGTGCACGCGCGCGCAGTTCCAGCACGTTGAGCCCTGGCGACTCGTCGATGAAGACCGGCGCCTCGTTGAGCTTGCCGAGCGCATAGGTGAGGCGCTGCCAGTCGTCCTCGCCGAGCTTGCCCGTACGCAGACGATGCTGGTCGAGCTTGCCGACCGAACCGATCATCCGCATCACCAGCTGGGCGCCACCCATTTCCATCGAAAACACCGCCACCGGGAGGCCGGTGTCGAGTGCGACGTTTTCGGCGATATTGATCGAGAAGGCGGTCTTGCCCATCGACGGCCGCCCGGCGACGATGATGAGATCGCCCGGCTGCAGGCCCGAGGTTTTCTGGTCGAGGTCGTGAAAACCGGTGGGTACGCCGGTGACGCCGGAATCGTTGTCGCGGTGATAGAGCTCGTCGATGCGCTCGACCACTTCCTTCAGCAGGGGCTTGATTTCGGTGAAGCCCGCCTGCCCGCGGCTGCCTGATTCGGCGATCTCGAACACCTTGGCCTCGGCCTCGTCGAGCAACTGCGAGGCGCTACGCCCGGCCGGCGCATAGGCGGTGTCGGCGATTCCGGTCGCCACCTCGGCAAGCCGCCGCATCACCGAGCGCTCGCGCACGATTTCGGCATAGCGGCGAATGTTGGCCGCAGACGGCGTATTGCTCGCCAGCGCGACGATGTAGGCCAGCCCCCCCACGCTTTCAAGCTGTCCCATGGATTGCAGTGCCTCGGACACAGTCACGGCGTCGGCCGGGCGGTTCTCGGCGATCTGCCGCACGATCGCGCGCAAGATCTGGCGATGATCCTGGCGGTAGAAATCGCTCTCCGACACGACGTCGCCGATGCGGTCCCATGCGCTGTTGTCGAGCAGCAGGCCGCCCAGCACCGCCTGCTCGGCTTCCAGCGAGTGCGGCGGCAGACGCATCTGCGCCAGCTGGGGGTCGGAATTTGCAGTCAGGGAGTGGATGGCGGCCATGGCAGGATTCTAGTCTTCAGCCTCGGGCCCACCAAGTGAAAAGCTGTGGATAAGACGTGGACAGCCGGGTATGCCTTGAGGACAAATAAAAAAAGGGAGCCGATGGCTCCCTTTCCAGGAATGGCCGGCGGATTACTGTTCGCCGACCACCACCACCGTGATGTTGGCGGTGACGTCATGGTGCAGCCCCAGCACCACCGGGTATTCGCCGATGGCCTTGAACGGGCCTTCGGGCAGGCGGATTTCCGCCTTGACCACGTCGTGGCCTTGCGCTTTCAGGGCATCGGCGATATCGGCGTTGGTCACGGAGCCGAACAGGCGGCCATCGACGCCGGCCTTATGGCTGACCGTCACGCTGACACCTTCCAGCTTTTCGCCGCGGCGCTGGGCATCGGCCAGCTTTTCGGCGGCCACGCGTTCCAGTTCGGCCTTCTGCGCGGCAAACGCTTCCATGTTGGCTTGCGTGGCGCGACGTGCACGGCCGGTGGGGATCAGAAAGTTGCGGGCGTAGCCGTCTTTCACCTTGACCACGTCACCCAGATTGCCCAGGTTGAC
>JAJYXA010000219.1 GCA_021791235.1 Pseudomonadota bacterium | reverse complement strand
CATTATCCGAGCTTCTTCGCCAAATCTTCAGGTCGGGGATGGTAGTACCTAGCCATCATCGGAGTGTCTTTGTGTCCCGTGACCCGCATGGGTTCATGCATCTGCAGACGCTCCGCGAGCCTTTCGGTCGCAATGTGCCGCAGATCGTGGAATGTCAGATCATCGAGGAAGCCTTCCTGTGGTTCGACGCCAGCTTCGGAGCACTCCGCCAGGTAATTCCGGCGGCCCCGGACTACGGCCCGCGAGTATGACTGTTTGATTGCGCTCGCAGTTGTCGCAAACACCTTGCCCTTGCGCATCCGCGCTACTCTCCCATCACCGCGGAGCATGGCTACCGCAGCACTCGACAAAGGTACATCGCGGGGCGTCCCATTTTTTGTGTCGGGCAGATGGGCGACCGCGCGATCTAGATCGACGTGCTTCCAGTCCAGAGCAAGGATCTCGCCCTGCCGCATCGCGGTCTCAATTGCGAATCTGACGATGCGTGGGATCGTCGCATTGCTGCGCTCGCCTGCGCTGGTATCGTCCAAAGCCGCAAGCAAATAGCGCTCTTCATCGTCCGAGAGCCGCCGACTGCGCGCATTGTCGACCTTCGGCTTACTGATCTTCCGGACCGGATTGTCGACCTCGATACTCCATTCCTTGCGCGCGGTCTCAAAAAGATGGGAGAGCAGGGCGAGGTCCTTGGTGATCGACGACGGTGACAGTCCCTCGGCGATCCGCTCGTCGCGGTACTGCGCAACTTCCGCCCCACGGATGCTGGCCAGGGTGCGACTGGCCAGCGGCCTGGTGAGCAGGGCACCAATTCGGTACCGCTCCACATCGGCCCCGCGCTTGCGCGGGGTGACCTCGCGCTGGTAGCGATCCAGCGCATCCGCCAGGGTTGTCGACTCGGCTTCGGCGCGGCTGACAAAGACGCCTCGCCCCATTTCCGACTCAATCACCGTTGCCCAGGCCTCGGCGTCAGCTTTTTTTTTGAACGTTTTTGATTGGTGTGGATAGCCGTCACGTCGGACCTTTGCCTGCCACCACCCACTTTCCCGCTGCTCGAACGTCGCCACGCCGCCGCCCCTTAAGTACCCGACAAAACTACTCAACTGTCCCCGTTTTGTCCCCGAAATGGTTGTTTGCTACTTTACATAGCGCAGGAAGTCGCGTCAATACTGGGTTTATTCCTGATTAGAATTTCGGATTGTGATTCCAGTCGTCGTGGGTTCGAGTCCCATCGTCCACCCCAACACCCCCAACCGCCGCTAAAACCGCCGTCAGTGGCGGTTTTTTCTGCGTCTCTGAAGAGAGAGCGGCGTCGCCCCGACGTAGGCGGGGAGCCCTCCGCCGCTATGAGTCAGGTAGTCAGGTATTGAGCCGGCGGATCAGCGCGGCGGTGAACTGCTTGGTCGAGGCAGTGCCGCCCAGGTCGCCGGTGCGCACCTTGTCCACGTTGAGCGTGGCATCGATCCCCTGACGCAGGCGGCCGCCCAGGTCGCGCCGGTCGATGTGGTCGAGCATCATCGCGGCGGCCAGCATCAGCGCCACGGGGTTGGCGATGCCTTTTCCGGCGATGTCGGGCGCCGAGCCATGCACCGCCTCGAAGATCGCCGCTTCCACGCCGATGTTCGCCCCCGGCACCATGCCCAGACCGCCCACCAGTCCGGCGATCTCGTCCGAGAGGATGTCGCCGAACAGGTTGGTGGTGACGATCACGTCGAACTGCCAGGGGTTCAACACCAGTTGCATGGCGCAGGCATCGACGATGCGCTGATCGCATTCGATGCGGCCCTCGTACTTCTTGGCGACCTCCCGCGTCGTGTCCAGGAACAGGCCGGTCAGGGCCTTCATGATGTTGGCCTTGTGCACGATGGTGACCTTCTTGCGGCCGTTCTTCACCGCGTAGTCGAAGGCGTATTCGGCGATGCGCCGGCAGCCGGCGCGGGTGTTCACGCCGGTGGCCATGGCCACCGCGTGGGGGTCGCCGTCGATCGGAATATAGTGCTCGAAGCCGACGTAGAGGCCCTCGTTGTTCTCCCGCAGCAAGACCAGGTCGATGTCGTCGTAGCGGCCGCCGGGAATGATGGTTTTGGCCGGGCGGACGTTGGCGTAGAGCTTGAACTCCTCGCGCAGGCGCACGTTGGAAGAGCGATAGCCGCCGCCGACCGGCGTTTCCAGCGGACCCTTCAGCGCCAGCTTGGTGCGGTGGATCGAGTCCAGCGTCGATTGCGGCAGGGGATCGCCGAATTCCTTCATCCCGGCGAGACCCGCCGAGCAGGTCTCCCAGTCGAAGCGCGCGCCCAGAACGTCGAGCGCCATCACGGTGGCTTCGACGATCTCGGGGCCGATGCCGTCGCCGGGAATCAGGGTTGCGGGGATGGTGGGCTGGTTCGCTGTCGACATGGTTTCCTCTGCACGGTTACGTTGAATCCGATCGCGATGCCGACCGAAAACCCGCCATTTTACCCGCGACGAAGGCTTAATGCGACCGCGTCGCAGAGAGCGATCGTCTCGTCACCTGCTGTAAGATGCCGGCAACTCGAGGAGGGCTCCGGCCATGACCTGCAAGCTGTTCACCCCGATCCAACTGGGCGGCATCACGCTGCCCAACCGCATCGCGATCTCGCCGATGTGCCAGTATTCCGCCGACGACGGCTGCATGGGCGACTGGCACGCGATGCACCTGCCCAATCTCGCGCTCTCGGGCGCGGGCCTTTTGGTCGTCGAGGCCACCGCGGTGACGCGCGAGGCGCGCATCACCCACGGCTGCGTCGGGCTCTACAGCGATCACAACGAGGCGGCGATGGCCAGGGTGCTCGCGGTCTGCCGGCGGATCTCGAAGATGCCGATCGGCATCCAGCTCGCCCACGCCGGGCGCAAGGCTTCGGCCCGGACGCCCTGGGCGGGCGGGGCGGCGCTGGCGGCGACGGAATCGCCGTGGCCGACGCAGGCGCCCTCGGCGATTCCCTTCGGCGACGACTGGCACGCGCCGCAGGCGCTCGATGCCGCCGGCATGAAGCGCATCGTCGATGCCTTCGCGCAGGCGGCGGTCCGTACCGTGCGTCTGGGGCTGGACGCGGTCGAGCTGCACGCCGCGCACGGCTACCTGCTGCGCCGCTCGCCAACCATCGGACCGATGCCTACGGCGGTTCGCTGGAGAACCGGCTGCGCTTTCCGCTCGAGGTGGCCGCGGCGCTGCGCGAGGTGCTGCCCCGGGACAAGTGCCTGGGCGCCCGGATCACCGCCAGCGACTGGATGGAGGGCGGCGCCGGACCCGAGGTCGCGGTGGCGCTGGCACGCGCGCTGAAGGCGCTGGGCTACGATTACGTCTGCGTCTCCAGCGGCGGCCTGGTGCCGGCCGCGAAGATCGTCGCCGGTCCCGGCTATCAGCTGCCCTTCGCGGCGCAGGTGAAGCGCGAAGCCGGCATCGCGACGCGCGCGGTGGGCATGATCGCCGACCCGGCGCAGGCCGAGAATGTCATCGCGTCCGGCCAGGCCGACATGGTGGCGCTGGGCCGCGCCTTTCTCGACGATCCGCGCTGGGGCTGGCACGCCGCCCAGCGTCTGGGCGCGGCGGCCGACTATCCGCCGCAATACCTGCGCAGCCGTCCCGACCTCTGGCCCGGCGCCAGGCTCGCGCGGCGGCAATGACCCGTCAGCCGGATTCGAAGGGCGGCGGTCGGTGCGCCATTGACCGTGACGCTGCCGTTCGAGCGGCGGATGCCCTGAGCCGGCGTTCTCCCGACGGCCCAGCTTGAACAGACCCGCGGATTTTCGCCAGCCGCGCCGGCATTTGATCTAAGTCACAGGGGTTTCCCGGGAAACTTGGCAGTATCGGGGGCTGACGATAGGACAAGGAGTTTTGCAAGTGCTGAATCTCGATACGATCAAGGAGTCCGGCGGCGAAGTCCGCCAGGCGGATCAACAGGCCCGGCCCGGCCGGGCCGAGACGCTGACGGTGGACGCCAACGAGGCGGCGGCGGCGATCGCGCACCTGACCAGCGAGGTGATCGCGATCTACCCGATCACGCCCAGTTCGCCGATGGGCGAATTGGCCGACCAGTGGTCGGCCCAGGGCGTGAAGAACCTCTGGGGCACGGTGCCGGCGGTGATCGAGATGCAGCACGAGGGCGGCGCCGCCGGCGCGATCCACGGCGCGCTCCAGACCGGCGCCTTGGCGACCACCTTCACCTCGTCGCAGGGGCTGCTGTTGATGATCCCCAACATGTACAAGATCGCCGGCGAGCTGACCTCGACGGTGTTCCACGTCGCGGCGCGCACCATCGCCACCCACGCGCTGTCGATCTTCGGCGACCACTCCGACGTGATGGCGGCGCGCGCCTGCGGCTGGACGATGCTCTGCTCCAACTCGGTCCAGGAGGCCCACGACTTCGCGCTGATCGCCCAGGCCGCGACGCTGGAGGGCAGGCTGCCGGTGATGCACTTCTTCGACGGCTTCCGCACTTCCCACGAGGTGGCCAAGATCGAGCAGATCGACCGCAGCGTGGTGCGCGCGATGATCTCCGACGAGCTGGTGCAGGCCCACCGCGCCCGCGCCCTGTCGCCCGAGAAGCCGGTGGTGCGCGGTACCTCGCAGAACCCGGACGTGTTCTTCCAGATGCGCGAGGCGGTCAATCCCCACTACGAAATGATGCCCGGCATCGTCCAGGCACAGATGGACAAGTTCGCCGCGCTGACCGGACGTCAGTACAAACTGTACGAATATTTCGGCGCGCCCGATGCCGAGCGCGTGATCGCGATCATGGGCTCGGGGGCGACCGCCGCCGAGGAAGTGGTCGAGCACCTGAACGCGCGCGGCGAAAAGCTCGGCCTGCTCAAGGTGCGGCTGTACCGGCCGCTGGTGCCGGAGGCGCTGCTCGCGGCCTTGCCGGCGACGGTGACCAAGATTGCGGTGCTCGACCGCACCAAGGAGCCGGGTGCCGACGGCGAGCCGCTCTACAAGGACGTAGTGACCGCGGTGGCGGAGGCGGTCGCCACCGGCACCAGCCACTTCCGGGCGGTGCCGCGCGTGGTCGGCGGCCGCTACGGGCTGTCGTCCAAGGAGTTCACCCCGGGCATGATCAAGGCGGTGTATGACGAGCTGGGCAAGGCTCAACCGAAGAACCATTTCACCATCGGCATCTGGGACGACCTCTCCCACAGCAGCCTGCCCTGGGACGAGCACTTCAATGTCGATGCCGCCACCGGCGTGGTGCGCGCGATGTTCTACGGCCTGGGCTCGGACGGCACGGTTTCGGCCAACAAGAACTCGATCAAGATCATCGGCGACGAGACCGACAAGTTCTGCCAGGGCTACTTCGTCTACGACTCGAAGAAGTCCGGCGCCATGACCATCTCCCACCTGCGCTTCGGCGACAAGCCGATACGCTCGTCCTACCTGATCGGCGAGAACCAGGCGGACTTCGTCGCCTGCCATCTGCCGGTGTTCCTCACGCGCTACGACATCCTCGATGCCGCGGCCCCCGGCGCGGTGTTCCTGCTCAACTCGGACGCGCCGGCCGACGCCGTCTGGAACACCCTGACGCGGCGCATGCAGGAGCAGGTCATCGCCAAGCGGCTGAAGTTCTACTGCATCGACGCCTACGCGGTGGCCAGACGCGCCGGCCTGGGCAGCCGCACCAACACCATCATGCAGACCTGCTTCTTCGCCATCTCCGGCGTCATTCCGCGCGAGGAGGCGATCGCGGCGATCAAGCGCGCGGTCGCCAAGACCTACAGCAAATCGGGCAAGGAGGTGATCGAGCAGAACTACCGCGCGATCGACGAGGCGCTGGCCAATCTGCACGAGGTGGCCATCCCGAACCAGGTCACGAGCAAACTGGACAAGCTGCCGCCGGTGGCGGCCGATGCGCCGGCCTTCGTCTGCCAGGTCACCGGCGAGATCATCGCCGGCCGCGGCGACCGCATCCCGGTGTCCTTCTTCCCGGTAGACGGCACCTTCCCGCCGGCCACCACCCAGTACGAGAAGCGCAACCTGGCGCAGGAGATCCCGGTCTGGGACCAGAGCCTGTGCATCCACTGCGGCAAGTGCCCGTTCATCTGCCCGCACGCCGCGATCCGCTCCAAGGCCTTCGATCCGGCCCTGGCGGCCGGCGCACCCCCGAGCTTCAAGCACGCTCCGGTCAAGGGCAAGGAGTTCGAGCCCGGTCTGCACATCGCCTACCAGGTCGCGCCCGAGGACTGCACCGGCTGCGGCCTGTGCGTCGATATCTGCCCCGCCGAGGACAAGCACGATCCGACCAAGCGGGCGCTGATGATGGCGCCGCAGGCGCCGATCAAGGAGCAGGAGATCGCCAACTGGGAGTTCTTCCGCCACTTGCCCGAGTACCAGCGCGACAAGATCAAGATGAACACGATGAAGGGCGCGATGCTCACCCAGCCGCTGTTCGAGTTCTCCGGCGCCTGCGTCGGCTGCGGCGAGACGCCCTATCTTCGGCTGGCGACCCAGCTGTTCGGCGACCGCATGGTGGTGGCCAACGCCACCGGCTGCTCGTCGATCTACGGCGGCAACCTGCCCTCCACGCCCTGGTCGGTCAATGCCGAGGGCCGCGGTCCGGCCTGGGCCAATTCGCTGTTCGAGGACAACGCCGAGTTCGGCCTGGGCTTCCGCGTCACCATCGACAAGCAGAACGAATACGCGCGCGAACTGGTGCAGCGCCTGGCCGGCCCGATCGGCGAGCCGCTGGCCCGGGAGATCCTGACCGCCGACCAGTCGCGCGAGTCGGGCATCCATCAGCAGCGCGATCGGGTCGAGGTCCTGAAGGCGAAGCTCGCCGGCATCGACAGCCCGGAGGCGCGCGAACTCGCGAGCGTCGCCGACGCGCTGGTCAAGAAGAGCGTCTGGATCATCGGCGGCGACGGCTGGGCCTACGACATCGGCTTCTCGGGCCTCGATCACGTGATCGCCTCGGGGCGCAACGTGAACATCCTGGTGCTCGACACCGAGGTCTATTCCAACACCGGCGGCCAGGCCTCGAAGTCCACGCCGCTGGGCGCGGTGGCCAAGTTCGCCGCCAACGGCAAGACCACCGGCAAGAAGGACCTGGCGCAGATCGCCATGACCTACGGCAACGTCTATGTCGCCCGCGTCGCCGCCGGCGCCAAGGACGTGCACACCCTGAAGGTGTTCATGGAGGCCGAGGCCTACGACGGACCGTCCTTGATCATCGCCTACAGCCCGTGCCGCGAGCAGGGCTACGACCTGGGCAGCAGCTTAAGCCAGCAGCAACTGGCGGTGGCCGCCGGCCACTGGCCGCTGTTCCGCTACGATCCGCGTCTGGAAGCGCAGGGCAAGAATCCGATGCAGATGGACTCGAAGCCGCCGTCGATCGCCTTCTCCGAATTCGCCAAGAGCGAGAGCCGCTTCCGCATGCTGCTGATCTGCGAAGGGGCGGATGAGCGCCTGGCCAAGATCCAGACCTGGGTGGACCGGCGCTACGCGCACTACCAGCAACTGGCCGGCGGTGGCGACGAAGCGGCGAAGGACTAGCCGGTGCAGGTCGGCGCTGAATGCCGACCTGCAGGCCCTTCTCAGTCAGTGCAGGGTCTGGTCGGCCGGGGCGAACAGCTCGTCGATGATGCCGGCGCCGTAGCGGTATTCCTGGTTGCAGACCTCGTCCTGGATCACGATCTCGCCCTGCTCGTCGAGGATGCTCTGCACTTCCTCGCGGCCCAGCCCGATCAGCATGCCGCGCACCTTGTCCTCGTCGCGCGGGCAGTGATAGCTGACCGCGCGCGGCGCGAACAGGCGGATCGTCTCCTCGGGGAAGAGCCGCGCCAACAGATCCTCGGCGGGCAGCAGGAGTTCCTCGGGATGCACCGTCCCGGCCAGCAACTGGACGCGGTTCCAGCCGTCTGCGTCCTTGTCTCCGGCGCCGGGCAGGGCCTGGAGAAACAGCCCGGAAGCACTGTTGCCGTCGGCTGCGAGCCAGAGCCGGGCCGGCTGCTGCTCCGACTGTAAGAGGTAATGCTGGAAGATCTCGGCCACCGTTTCGCCCTCGATCGGCACGGTGGACAGATAGGGCTGGGCCGCATCCTCGCCCAGCAGCGAGAGCTGCAAGCGGCCCTCGCCCAGCAACTGCCGCAGCGGCGCGCTGGCGACGCCGGGTTCGGCCCGCGCCATGCCGCGCAATTGCAGGCGGCGGTCGCAATCGACCAGCAGCAGCGGCACGGCGCCGTCGCCCTGGAGCTGGAGGCTCAAGCGTTCAGGCGCCTTGAGGTTGCTCGCGAGCAGGGCGGAGACCGCCGCCATCTCGCCCAGCAGCGCCGCGACCGGCGGCGCGTAGCTTCTGCCCCGCTGCATCGCCGTCCAGGCGCCGGTGAGCTGGACCAGCGCGCCGCGGAGGTCGAGATCCTCGAACAGGAAGCGGCTGACGCTGCCGTTCGTCGTGCGATCGTTTCTCGTCCGACCGCTCATGCTCCGGCCTTGTCGACGAAGCTTGCGAACAATTCCGGCGTGAAGCCGACCAGCAGCTGTTCGCCAGTCTCGACCACCGGCCGCTTGATCAGGCTGGGGTATTCGAGCATCAGCGCCACCGCCTGGGACTGCGTCGATAAGTTCTGCTGCTCCGGGCTCAACTTGCGCCAGGTGGTGCCGCGGCTATTGACCAGCGTCTTCCAGCCCAGGTGCTGGCACCACAGGACCAGACGCTCGCGCGGCACGCCGGACTTCTTGTAATCGTGGAAAGCGTAATCGACGCCCCGTGCCTCGCACCAGGCGAAGGCCTTCTTCATCGTCGCGCAGTTCTTGATGCCGTAGATCGTGACCATGTGCCGTCCAGCGAAAAAACCGCCATTGTAATCCGCCCGGACAGGCGCAGAAATCATAGATATTTCGCCCCCGGCTGCCGCTTGAAGGCCTGCCCGGGAAATGGTATAAATCATGGTATATACCAATGGAGAAGGCGCCTCGCCATGCAAACTGCCAAACTTTTCAAGAACGGCCGCAGCCAGGCCGTGCGCTTGCCGGCCGAGTTCCGCTTCGAGGGTGACGAAGTGCTGATCCGGCGGGACCCGGTCACCGGCGATGTCATCCTGAGTCCGCGCAACAAAAAGTTCGAAGCCTGGCTCAAACTGCGTGACCGCCTGATTGCCGAGTCCCCGGAGGAATTCGAGGATTTCGAGATCCCGCGCGACCCCGCACCACCGATTGAGCGGGAGTGGCCGTGAGGCGCTCCCATCGCCATATGCTCGATACCAACGCCGCGTCCACCTTGATTCGGGGAAGAGTCGGCGCGGCCTTGCAAAGTCTGCTCGCGCAGCGAGATGCGTGCATCTCGGTCATTACCGAGGCTGAATTGCGTTTTGGCGTGACGCGCCGACCGGACGCCACCCGGCTGGCAAAAGCGGTCGAAGTCTTTCTCCAAGACATTCCCAGTTTGCCCTGGACGTCGGCCACGGCGCAGGCTTACGCTGAACTGCGTACCCGCATGGAGACCCAGGGCATCGGCCTGTCGGCCATGGATCTGTTGATCGCCACCCATGCTCTGGCCGAAGACTGCACGCTGGTCAGCGCTGACCGCGCCTTCACGCGGATACCCGGCCTGCGCGTGTTCGACTGGTCGGCCTCCGCCGACAAGTAACGCGCCCCTAAAATGTCCATACCTTGCGTCAAGCCCAGCGAGCCGATGAAGCAATGAGTGTCAGTGCCTTCCAGAATATTTCAAAGATCGAAGACAGCCTCTGGGAGGCCGCCGATCAGCTGCGCGCCAATTCCAAGCTGACCAGCAGCGAGTACTGCATGCCGGTGCTCGGCGTGATCTTCCTGCGCCACGCAGCCAACCGCTACCAGGCGGCGTTGCGAGCCATCGAGGCCGACCAGGCCGCCGGCAAGATGCCCAGCCGTCCGCTGATGAAGGGCGACTTCATCATGCGCCGCGCGCTGATGCTGCCCGAGATCGCCCGCTACGACCATCTGCTCAAGCTGCCCGCCGGCGCCAATCTCGGCGCGGCCATTGTGGCGGCCATGAACGCCATCGAAGCCGACTTCGAGCCGCTGGCCAACCAGTTGCCCAAGGACTGCCGCGCCTGATGAGCGGGGAGATAGCGGTATAAATTTGCGCGAGAGGCGACGCGAAAGGAGAAAAGAGACTATGAGCAAGAAAACCGTTAGGCATGAATTCGACCCGGTCAATCCGCCGCCGCTGACGGCTAGGCAGAAGGCGGAAATAGCCGCCTTGCGCGCCAGGCGGGACAGCGAGATCGATACTGGCGACATCCCCCCGCTGACGGAGGAATTCTGGAAAAGCGCGGTACGCAACCCGTTCTATAAACCGACCAAGACCGTGACGACCGTGCGCGTCGATTCCGACGTCCTGGTCTGGCTGAAGTCCAAGGGCAAAGGCTATCAGACGCGCCTCAACGTAATTCTCCGCGAGGCGATGTTGAAGGAAGTGACCAAGACATGACGAAGCCGACGATTGCGGTTTCCCAACTTCCCGATGCCGACATGCAGGCAGCGCCCAAAGCCTTGTTGCGCGCGGCTCAGCGGGCTCGCGAGATCGCCCGGCAAACCAATACGCCGCTGGTGCTGATGCGCGACGGTGTGCTGGTCGAGGAGTTCGTGACCGACGCGGGCCCGGCGGATAAAGAAGCCCCGAAGCTGGCAAGCACCTGAGCTTGCCAGCCGATTGGAAGCTTCGCCCGATGACCCTAGAAGACCAGCACACCGACCGCAAATAACGTGAATATTTGGCGCGTGAAGCGAGGAATGGCTCAGTCTCGACATGTGGTCGCCATGTGACTACAATCGGGTTCCAAGTATCCTTTCAAGGAATCGCCATGAGCACTGCTGACACCTACGTTCGCGCCCGCATAGACACAGCCACCAAGGAACGCGCCGCTGATGCGCTGGAAGAAATGGGCTTGTCCATTTCGGACGCCATCCGTTTGCTGATGCTGCGCATAGCGGATGAGCGTCGCTTGCCTTTTGAGGTGAAGGCGCCCAATGCCACCACCCGCAAGGCCATTGCTGAGCTTGAGGCAGGCAAGGGCAAGAAATTCAAAAGCGTCGACGCGCTGATGGCCGACTTGAATGCGGACGATTGAGCGCTCATCGGCATTCAAACGCGATTACAAGCGCGTGAAGGCAACACCGCGCCATGGCAAAGACGTGGATACGCGGGTGTCCGCCGTCATGGAATTGCTGCTGGTCGATCAAGCATTGCCGGAGGGCAACCGCGACCATGTACTGAGCGGCGATTGGGCCGGTTACCGCGAGTGCCACATCAAGCCTGATCTTCTGCTGATCTACAGCAAGCCGGATGCCGACACTTTGCGGCTGGCTCGGCTAGGCTCGCATAGTGAGCTGTTCGGCTAATAGCACGCATGGCCTACACCGACATCAACAGCGAAGACCACCTGGTCCAGGCGACCTTCGCCATGAAAGCTGTCGTTCTTTTCAGACCGAAACGGAACTTCGTCAAGTTGCTCGATGGCGTGGCGCGGGCGAGTCCCCGACAGGTGCCTGATTCGAGTATCCGACCAAGGCGGAAAGCTTGAACTCCTCGACCGAGCTGCTCAAAGTCGCC
>JAJYXA010000142.1 GCA_021791235.1 Pseudomonadota bacterium | reverse complement strand
CCTCGTCGAGCCGCTGACGCGCCTGGCCCTGCAAGGCATACACCCATTCGCCCGGAGTCACCGCGCCGATCCACAGCACGTTCAGGCGTTCGCGCCGGCCGCGCCCCTCGCACCAGGCGAACTCGCCGTCGCACTCAGTCACCCGCATCGGGATCCCCAGACACATCGCACGCCTCGCGCACTTTTCCGTCGCCTAGATTAGCAGATGCCGGCAGGTGATGACAAAGTCATTTTTCGTCCCGTGGCCGCCGCACGGGCTTATCGACGGATGTTACCGGGTCGGTTATTGGCATGAATACTGCTGTTGGCTTCGCAAGCACCGGGCAATCGCGTGCGAAGCCAAGCGCGAGTCCGACTCCGCCGGCAAAGCGTGCCGGCAAGTTTTGCCGGCGAGCGGGTCATGCCGAGGATTTGCGGCCGTATCTGAACACTGAGTAGAGGGAGGTGGCTATGTCCGTATCCAATGTTTCGTTGAATTCCGGCACCGCGCTGAGCGCCTGGCAATCGACCAAACACCAAGCGCTGCAGGATTTCGATCAGCTGTTTCAGGCCATGCAATCGGGCAGCCTGTCGGGAGCCCAGCAGGCCTATGCGCTCTTGCAGCAACTGCAACCGTCCACTCCGGCCGCGACCACCGGCTCAGCGGCAGCGGCCACGGCGACGAGTTCCGTCGCGACGACAGCCGCAACGGGCACGGTTGCGACCGACTGGTCCTCGCTGGGGACCGCCCTGCAGTCGGGAAGCTTGAGTTCGGCCCAGAGCGCCTTCGCCAAGCTGCAGCAAGACCTTACGGCCGCGACCGATCCCGCGCTCAATCAGGCGCAGGCGGTCTATGCGGCGATGCAGGGAACGACGCCGCTATCCGGAGCGTCCGCCGTGAGCACCGATTTGAGCGCGCTGCAGCAGGCGCTCCAGTCGGGCAACACCACCTCGGCTCAGTCGCTGCTGGCCAAGCTGGAGCAGGACCTGCAAGGCTCCGGCATCGCAGCCTTCCATCATCGCCACCACCATCACGGCATGGGCACCCAGGCCGCCGCCTCCGCCTATTCCAGCGGTTCGACGGCGACGGCTTCGAGTCCGGCGTCTTCCGGGAGCAGTGCCGCGCTGAACGCTGCGGCTTGAACTCCTCGCCCGCCCGGCGGTTTTCAGGTGGGCGCCAGGATGGCGGACCGCCGGCCGGTCTGCGCCATGGTCGGCGGCCCGAGCGCGACGCCCCCGCCGCTCTCCCGCTCGGCATCGGCAATTTCCGCGCACGCCGCCGAAGACGGTGTTCGGGCGAACCGCGCCGAACGGAAGGCGGCGGCTGCGAGCGGCAGCTGGCCCGATTCGCTCAAGGCAAGGCCGAGCTCGAACCATGCCTCGGCCAGGCTCGGGCTTTGCGCCTCGCGGTAGCAGGCATCCGCCGCGGCATAAGGGCAACGCGAACGATCGCACGCATCCGTGTCGCAGTCGGGCGCAGGAAACCGTCCCAGCTTATCGGCGGCCTGCTGGAACAGGCGGAGCGCCTCGCGGGTGCGACCGGTCCGGCGATAGACCAGACCCAGGAATTGCAAGGAGACGATGTCGTCGGGGATTGCCGTGAGTATGCTCGCGGCGATTGCTTCCACCCGTTTCAACTGCCCCGTCCGATAGAAGTTTCCGAGAAGGTCCATCAGCGCACTAATCATCGGCTGGCTCCGGAACGAATAAGGAGTCGGCATGATCGCGCCTAGATGTGCCTGAAGCGTGTCCTCTCCGGACGACTTCGTAACAGGCTATTTCGGCGCGCCGCCGGGGCTTCCTCCGCGGCTCCGGTGCAACTCTCTTGCCCGCCGATCGAGCCTGTCGAATTCGATCATCTCCGGTTGCCGGATCACCCGCGTGACCATCTGACGTTTCCGGTTGAGCTTGGGGGCCGCAAACTTTCTCGGCTCGAGCAATTCGATCAATTTCAGAGATCTTGCATTCATACGCCTCACCCAATTTTCTGGTATCTGGGAGCACTCTCGTTTCCGGCACCTGCGGCACGGGCAGCGCCGCACGAGTTAGAGCATGAGATGGTGGAGAATCATTTTTTCCCGGAGGTCGGCGATCCTCACTTCGCCCTTGGCGACGGCCTTCCCGTGCCGGGGCCGTTGCGCGCGCGACGGCTTCAGTTCCGAAGACAGGGATTGAGCGGAAACTGTCCGCACCTTGCCGGTGGCCGCCACAGCGCCGTTCGACATGCCCAAGGCCAGACCGATGCCGCCGGCAAGCAGCAGGAGGGTCGGCAGTTCCCTGATTGATCGCATCGCTCATCACCTCGCTCGCCCAAGAAGGAAGGGCGCTTCCGCTGTTTCAAAGCCTAGCAGCGGAGCCGAGGCAGAGTATTTCCAAGTCTGTCACAAGGCGGAGGTTTTTGTAATCAAATGTTATGAATCCGCGGCGCGGCGGGCAGCAGGATTTCCGCCACGAAGCCGCCGCCAGCGGAATTGCGAAGCTGCAGCCGGCCCTGGTGCTCCTCGGCGATTTTCGCGGCGATCACCAGGCCCAAGCCGCAATGGCCCTTGCCGCTGCGCGAGCTGTCGAGACGCGAGAACGGGCGCAGCGCCTGCGCCATCTGTTCGGGGTCGATGCCGTCTCCCGCATCCTCGACCGCAATCGCCACCGAACCCGATAGGCGCGCCACCCTCACCACGACGGGCGACCGACCATACTCGAGGGCATTCTCGATCAGGTTGATCAGCGTGCGGCGCAGCGAATTGGCACGCACGGCAACGAGCAGATCCTGCTGCTCGCAGACGACGCTCACGCCCTGCTCGCGATAGGGCGCGGCGACCTCCTCGACGAACAGGCCGGCGTCGCGCTCTTCCACGGGTTCGTCGTCGCTGCCGCGGGCATAGACCAGAAACTGTTCGGTGATCCGCTCGATATCATCGATGTTCTGCAGCATTTCACCGCCGCGCGAGCCCTGCCCCAGTTCCAGCAGCAGGCGCAGGCGCGTGATCGGCGAGCGCAGATCGTGGGCGACGCCGGCGAGCATCGTGGCGCGATCCTCTTCGTAGCGGTGCAGGCGCTCGACCATGTCGTTGTAGCGTTCGCCCAGGATGCGAATCTCCCCGACTCCGGCGCGCGGGAGCTTGTCGAGGCGGGGAGAATGGCCCACCGTCTCGAGCGCCCGGCCCAGACGCTTGAGCGGGCGCTGGATCTGCCAAAGCAGGATCATGCCGCCGGCGAAGAACACCCCGAAGCCGACCAGCATTACCAGGCGCAGCGAAGCGCCGCGATTCGAGCGCACCGGCGGCATGGGCATCAGCAGCCATTGCCCGGAAGTCGATGGCCGGCGCAGGCGTATCCACAGTCCGGGCGCGGGCCGGAGCACCGGCACGAGCTCGATCTTGCGCTCCATTTCAGCGGCCAGATGCTTGCGCAATTGCGTCACGAAGCGCAGGGTTTCGGCAGGAATCCTGCCCTCGGCGGCGGGCGGTTTTTCGGCAATGCGCAGACCGCTCAAGGGCGGCAGTTCGGCGTCGGGGCGGCTGTCCAGCAACTCCTCGATGAGCTGCACCCGTTGCGCGACGAAGCGGGCGATGTTGGCGTTCCGGGTTTCTTCCAGATGCGCCAGGAAGAGAAAGTACATCGTGCCGTAACTCGCGCCCAGCGCCACCAGCAATACCAGGGCGAGGCGCGCGTAGAGCGAATCGGCAAACCGCCTCATGCCTCGACCCGGTCGTTGTCCGGCACGAAGACGTAGCCGAAGCCCCACACCGTCTGGATGTGATGCGGCTTGCCTTGGTCCGGTTCGACCAGCTTGCGCAGACGGGAAATCTGCACATCGACGCTGCGGTCGAAGGTTTCCGAACTCGGCCCGCGGGCGAGCTCGAGCAGGCGCTCGCGCGTCAGCGGCTGGTGGGGATGCCTGACGAAGGCGGAGAGCAGCGCGAATTCGCCGGAGGTGAGCTCCACCTTGAGCTCCCCGCGCCAGAGCGTGCGCGTGGTCAGATCCAGCCGGCATTCGCCGAAACGCACCGTATTGCCGTCCGCGATCGGCGTCCCCGGCGGCAGGGGGGTGCGTCGGCGCAGCACGGCCTGGATTCTCGCCGTCAGTTCGCGCGGCAGAAACGGCTTGCCCAGATAATCGTCGGCGCCCAGCTCGATGCCGACGACCCGATCGACGGGATCGCTCTTCGCGGTCAGCATGATGATCGGAATATCGTCGCCCGCCGCCCGCAAGCGTCGGCAGATCTCCAGCCCGTCGATCCCGGGCAGCATCAGGTCGAGGACCAGCAGGTCCGGCCGCTGACGGGTGAGCCGACGCTCCAGATCGCGTGCGTCGGGGAGGGCGCGCACCTCGAAGTCGTTTTGACCGAGGTATTCAACCAGCAGCTTGCGCAATTCCGGGTCGTCATCGACGACCCAGACACGGGGTGTTCGGCTCATGGCGGAAGTTTATCTTCAAGACCGGGCGCGGCCGGCGCAGGATTTATTACCAGGTGTTACCGGCGCTCAGGCTATCAGCTTTCGGCTAACATGGCCGCTGAAATCCAGCCGGCCGTCACGCAAAATGAGCCACGCCCCGCCGCCTGCCCCCGTCTCCGCGCCGCCGCCCGCCGCCGGCGACCACAAGCCGCTGATCGGTCTGCCCGCGCTGATGCGGACCATCGCCGCCGGCAAAGGCGAAGATCTCGCCGGCTTGATCGAACGCGCTGCGGCCAACGCCAATCCCGCCCAACTGCTGATGGACCTGTCGATGATCTGTCAGCTGCTCGGCGATCGGAACCTCGGTCTGGAGATGCAGGCCAAGGCGATTGCGTTGCAAGCGCTCTATCGGCTTCCGGGCGCCGGCGACGGGGTCGGGATCAGACTGCTCGTCATCACCTGCCCCGGTCCGATGCTGGACAACACGCCGGTCGAATTCCTGCTGGAGGACTCGGACGTCGCGCTCGATCTGCTCTATCTCGGCGCGGATCTGCCGCTGTCGCCCAGCCTGACCGCCGCGCTGCCCGATCACGACCTGCTGTTCATCGCCGTATGCCAGTCCGAGCAGAATCGCGCGCTGCTCGAGGAACTCGGACGCCTGGCCGCATCCTGGCCGCGGCCGGTGCTGAACGCGCCCGACAGGATCGCCCGCCTGTCCCGGGACGGCGCCAGCGCCAGGCTCGGATCGATACCCGGACTGATCATGCCCTGCACCGCCCGCGTCGATCGGCAGACCCTGGCGCAGCTCAGCCGCGGCGAGCGAACGATGAGCGCCATCATCGCTGGCGACGACTTCCCGGTCCTGGTCCGGCCGCTCGACTCCCACGCCGGCCGGGACCTGTCCAGGCTCGACGCTGCCGAAGAGCTGGCCACCTATCTGCGCACCGTGCCGGGAGACGATTTCTATGTCTCCCGATTCGTCGATTACCGCGATCCGGACGGGCAATACCGGAAATACCGGATCGTCCTGATCGGGGGCCGCGCATTCGCTTGTCACATGGCCGTCTCGGCGCACTGGATGGTCCATTATCTGAATGCGGGGATGGCGGAAGACGCCGGCAAGCGCGCCGAGGAGGCAGCGTTCATGAGCGGCTTCGACGAAGGCTTCGCCAGGCGCCACGATGCTGCCTTGCGGGCCGTCGCGGAACGTTTCGAGCTCGACTATCTGGTCGTCGATTGCGCCGAGACCCGGGACGGGCGCCTGCTGGTTTTCGAACTCGACAACAGCGGTTTCGTCCATGCACTGGATCCGGTCGATGTTTTCCCCTACAAGCAGACCCAGATGCGCAAGGTGTTCGCCGCCTTTCGGGCCTTGCTGTCCGCTGCGCTGGAGCGCGGACGAGGCAACATTTGTTTACAAAATGACGGCTCGCCGTAAGAGTGGGAAATAATCCCTTCGAGTGCGTTTGCTATCCTGTCGCCATGTTCGAGATCGGCGCTATGCCTATACGAAAGGAGACGCACATGAACCGCACGAGAGCGGCACTGCTGGCCTTGGCGGTGGCGGTATCGGCGGCATCGTTGCCGGCCTGGGCCGATCGCGACGGCGATCGTTTTCATGGCGAGCGCGGCTGGCACGGCGGTTTTCGTGGCGACCGCGGCGACGACCACGGCGACGACGATTTCGGCGCGGGACTCGGCCTGCTGTTCGGCCCGGCCCTGCTCTGGTCGGCGCTGCAGCCCAGCAGCACGTATTACCCTGCCCAGCCCGTCTACAGTTACAGCCCGCCGGTGTATTATCCGGCACCCGCCGTCGTCACCCAATACGTCCAAACGCCCACGGTCTGGTTGCCGCCGCCACCCGCGTCGGCGGCGCCAGACAGTCAGGTTTCCGACGGCCAGTGGTGGTATTTCTGCGGCAAACCCAAGGGTTATTACCCTTACGTGAAACGATGCCAGGTGGGATGGGAAAAGGTTTCCCCGGCCCCGTCCGGCCAATAGAAAGGACCTGAACACATGAAACGCACCTTGCTCATCGCGGCCTTGCTGCTTCCCCTGACGAGCATGGCCGAATACCGGGAACGGCCCCTCGACACTCTGCCCCAGTCGTCCGACGTCATCCAGGACAGCACGGAGTTCGCGCGGGTGCTGGATTCCAAGCCGATACCGGGGCCGGTCGTGCCCCGCCAGGTCTGCTCCCAGGTGGCGGCTCCGCCTGCCCCCGATCACAATACCGCCGGCGCCGTCCTCGGCGGTCTGACCGGAGCGCTGCTCGGCTCGCGCTTCGGCGGCGGCCACGGCAAGGATGCCACCACCATCGCCGGCGCGGTCGCCGGCGCGATGGTCGGCGACCGCGTCGGCTCGGGTGACGCCGGTCCCCAGCAGGAATGCCATACGATCTACGAGGCCGGCCCGCCCGCCGGCTACCGAGTGACCTACGAATACCAGGGCAAGCTGCTCACCACCACGACGGCGGCGCCGCCCGGTCAGTTTCTCAAGGTGCGCAAGCTGATCACGGTGGAGTGAGCCGGTCCTGCTGCGGGCTGGTTCAAACGGGCTCCCGCCTGAGTCATTTGACGGCCGTAGTTCCGAGCACGGCGCCGCAAGTCACCAGCGCGACGCCCAGCAGCGTCCCCCTGCCCAGCGGTTCGCCCAGCAGGGGGACCGCCGCAACGGCAGACGCCCCAGGCACCAGGGCCAGCATCAGCGAAGCCTTCATTGGCCCGATCGTCTGGTTGGCGTAGGTATAGAGCAGACCGGCGATCGAGGCCGCAATCACTCCCTGGTACAGGCACTGCATCAGAATCTGCGAAGTGGCGACCGAAGTCACGGCCTTGGGCAGAAACAGGAAATAGATGGGCAGATAGACCAGCATCGACAGCGTCGCTACCCCGACCGTGGTTTCCCAAGGATGAACCCGCCAGCGTTTCAGCAGCAATCCGAACGATGCGTAACAGGTCGCCGCGCAAAGAAAGAACAGATCCCCCAGCCACTGACTGGCGCCGGCACCATCGTCCTGGCTGAAGCTCTGAATGCCGATCAAGGCGATGCCCAGCGCCGCAACCAGCAACGAGAACTGCGCCCGGCGCCCCGGCCGGTAACCCAGCACCGCCCAGGAGAGCAGCGCCGTCGCAAACGGAATGCCGCCATTAACCAGGATGCCGGCATGCGCGGCGGGTGCCAGCGAAAATCCCGAATAGACGAACAGGGCATAACCCAGCCCACCCAAGGCGGCCAGGATCGTCGATTGCAGCCAGGTGATGGTGCGCCGCCCGAAGACGAAGAAGGGGAAAAACAGCAGGCCCGAGACGCCGAAGCGGATGGCTGCCATGTCGAAGGGCGTCAGCGCGCTTCTGCCGCCCAAGCGCGACACGATGTTGAAGCCGGACCAGAACACCACCACCATCGCCGCTGCCGCGAAGCCCTTGGTGTTGTTCCAGGTTTCTTCCGGCGTGCGCGCCGGTGATTCGATGGACAAGGATGTTCCTTCGCGATCCGTGGGCGGAAGCGGTGCTTTTTCCCGAATCGGGACAAAGCTCGGCGCGGGATCAAGGCGCGCCGGCCGGGGCCGGCAGCTTACCAATAATCGGGCTGCTGCGGGCGTCAGGCGGGCCACGCAGACCGTCAATCAGGACGCCAGGCGCTCCAGATCGGCCAGCAGCGCGGCGGGGATTTCGATGCCCTGGCGGCGCGATGCCTCGGCCAGCGCCAGGCGCCGGACGCCTGGCAGGCGCACGCCGGGGTCGGCCAGCATCGCCGCGATCAGCGTCTCCATGCGCTCGAAAAAGATCTCGCTGCCGGCCAGGGCGTCCGGGTCGATGACCAGGAAAGCCTGGCCGATGCGCGGCCGGTTGCCCTCATCGACGAAGAAGGAATCGGCCTCGAAGCCGAAGGCGGCACCGGAGAGGGCACAGCAGAGCAATTCGACCATCAGCGCCAGCATCGCCCCCTTGACGCCGCCGGCCGGCATCATGGTGCCGGCCAGACCGGCCTTCGGGTCGGTGGTCGGCCGGCCCTCGGCGTCCAGCGCCCAGCCCAGCGGAATGGCTTCGCCCTTCTTGGCCGCGATCATCAGTTTTCCCCTGGCCACCTCGGACAGCGACAGGTCGATCATCAAGGCTGGCGCAGTCTTTCTCGGAAAGGCCGCGGCGATCGGGTTAGTCCCGAACAGGGCGCGCTTGCCGCCCCAGGCGGGCATCGCCGCCGGCGAGTTGGCGAAAGCCAGGCCGACCATCTTCGCCTCGGCCACCGCTTCGAGGTGATAGCCGGCGGCGCCGAAATGGTGGCTGTCGGTGACCGCGGCGAAACAGGCGCCGCTCTCCCGGGCGCGGTCGATGGCTTCATGCACCGCCAATTCGCAGGCGGGATAGGCCAGACCCGAAGCGGCGTCGATCAGGCAGGCGGCGGCCTTGCCCCTGACGAGCCGGGCCACCGCGGCGCCGTCGGCCCGGCCGTTGCGCAGGTGCGCGGCGTACTGGGCGACGCGGGACAGGCCGTGGGAAGACAGGCCCTGGGTCTCGGCATAGACCAGCGCCCTGGCGGTGGCCTCGGCCATGGCTCTCGATGCGCCGGCTCGGCACAGGGCGCGGGTGACCAGATCGGTGAGATGTTCCGGGGTGTGATTCGGCACGATGAACTCCAGCGGCGTTTTCAGAAATCGTTCAGAGGGATTCGAGCAGGGCCGCGACGCGCTCGGCGATCAGGCTGCTCACCCGCTGGTTGGCTTCGCGGCTGACGCCCGCGATGTGCGGCGTGAGGATCAAATTCGGGCAGTCGGTGAGCGGCGAACCCGGCGCCAGCGGCTCGTCGGCGAACACGTCCAACGCGGCGCCGCCCAACTGTCCGGCCCTGAGCGCGGCGGCCAGGGCGGCTTCGTCGACCGTGCCGCCGCGCGCGCTGTTGATCAGCACCGCGTCGCGCTTCATCAGCGCCAGTTGCGCCGCCCCGATCAGGCCGCGGGTCGCGGCGGTGAGCGGAATGTGCAGCGAGACGACGTCCGCCCTTTCCAGCAGTTCGTTTAGCTCCAGGCGCAGCGCCGCTTCGCTCCGCCACAGCGGCGAATCGGCGGCGATCTCTGGGTCGCAGGCGGCAACGCGCATCCCCAGTGCCCCCGCCAGCCGCGCGGTGAGGCGGCCGATGCCGCCGAAACCGACGATGCCGATCTCCTTGCCGCCGATCTCCCGGCCCTCCGAGAGCGACTGCCGCGGCCACTGTCCGGCGGCCACCGCGGCCGAGGAACGATAGGCGCCGCGCAGCAGCATCATGGCGGTGCACAGCACGTATTCCGCCACCGCCGCGGCATTGGCGCCGGTCGCGGGAATCACCGCCACGCCCCGCTCACGACAGAGGGGAAGGTCGATGTTGTCCAATCCCACTCCCAGGCGCCCGACCACCTTGAGCCGCGGCGCCGCGGCCAAGAGCTCGGCATCGACCCGGGTGCGGTTGCGGACGATCAGGGCGTCGGCATCTTCGAGTCCGGCGGCCAGCTCGGCGCGCCGATCGACCAGCGCCGGATCGTAGCGGGTATCGAAGCGGCTGCGCAGAGACTCGACCGCCGCCGCGTCCATGAATTCGCTGATCACTATCTTCTTCATCGTCTCATTCGGTCAGCAGCGATTGCCCCGGCTGGACCCGGGTGAAGCGCACCGGCTGGGTGTCGATATGCAGCCCCCCGCCCGCCTGGCGGACCACGGTGTAGCGCGAATCCTCGGGCCGGCCGGATTCCGGGAAATCGGAGCGGTAATGGGCGCCGCGCGAATCTTCCCGGGCCAGGGCCGCGGCGGTGATCGCGCGGCTGACCGAGATCAGGCTGTCGAGGTTCAGCCAGTCGTGCCAGGTGAGGTTGTAGCCGCGGTCGCCGCCGGCCACGCCGGTGGCGTGGAGCTCGTCCTGCAGCTCCTCCAGGCGGCGCTGGGCGCGTTCCAGGCCGGCGCGCTCGCGCACGATGCCGACGTCGTCCCACATGGTCTGGGAGAGCGCGTCGCGGATGGCTTCGATGCCGCCGGGCTTGGCCCCGAAGGGCCGGGTGCAGCGCTCGACCGCCGCCGCGATCGCGCTCTGGTCCGCCGCCCGGTGCACGCCTTCCTGTCGCGTCCAGGCCGCCATGGCGGCGCCGGCGATGCCGCCGAACACCGTCGAATTGGCGACGCCGTTGCCGCCCAGGCGGTTGGCGCCATGCACGCCGCCGGTGTCCTCGCCGGCGGCGAACAGGCCGGGCAGCGCGGTCTGGCAGTCGCCGTCGAAGATCACGCCGCCCATCATGTAGTGGGCGGTGGGCACCACCTCGACCCGGCCGGCGGCGAGGTCGAAGCCGCTGTCGGCGCAGCGCTCGACCATGCCCTTGAACTGCCGGCGCACGTTCTCCGGCCCGAGGTGCCCCATCGCGATATAGACGCCGCCGTTGGGCGTGGTGTGCCCGGCGCGCATCTCGGCGAAGATGCCGCGCGAGACGACGTCCCGGGTGGCGCGCTCGCCGCGCGGATCGTGCTGGTGCATGAAGCGCTCGCCGGCGCCGTTCAACAGATAGCCGCCGGCGCCGCGCAGCCCCTCCTCCAGCACCGTGCCGGTCATCCGGGTATGCGCCCCGGCGAGCAGGCCGGTGGGATGGAACTGCACCATCTCCAGGTCGCGCAGCGCGAGTCCGGCGCGCAGCGCCATCGCCAGGCCGTCGCAGCTCTTGTCGCCGGAGGGGGTGTGATACTTGTACATGGTCGGGCCGCCGCCGGTGGCGAGCAGCACCGCCTTGGCCTCGACCAGGTCGATCATCAGCACGCCGGCCAGGGCCGAACCGTCGGCGCTGGGGATCAGCTCAACCGCCCGGTGGTCCTCCAGGCGCCCGATGTCGCGCGCCCACACCTGCTCCGCCAGGCGGTTGATGATTTCGATGCCGGTAAGATCGCCCTTGTGCACGGTGCGGTCGAAGGTCTGGCCGGCGAAGGCCTTCTGGTGCAAGGTGCCGTCGGCGTTGCGGTCGAAGAAGCAGCCCAGCTCGTTTTCCAGCTCGCGGATCCGCTCCACCGCCGTGGTCACCAGCTGCCAGGCCAGATCCTGGTCGGGCAGCCACTTGCCGCCGAGGATGGTGTCCATGAAGTGGCGCTCGATCGAGTCGCCCGCGGCCAGGGCCACGTTGTAGCCGCCCTGCACCATGCGCGTGCAGCCGCACTTGCCGAGCAGGCCCTTGACCGCGACGGTGATGTCGAGCTCGGGTGCCGCCTGGTGCGCGTGCAATGCCGCGAACAGGCCGGCGCCGCCCGAGCCCAGGATGAGGATGTCGGTCTTGAGTGTCTTCATCTCAGTCGGCCA
>JAJYXA010000040.1 GCA_021791235.1 Pseudomonadota bacterium | reverse complement strand
CGCGAAGGCGAGGACGAGTTCCTCTCCGACTGGAAGATCAAGTCGGTCATCCGCACCTATTCCGACCACATCACCCTGCCCATCGTGATGAAGAAGACGGAATGGAAGGACGGCGTCGAAGTCCCCACCGACGAGGACGAGACCGTCAACAAAGCCTCCGCCCTGTGGGCGCGCGCCAGGAAGGACATCAGCGACGACGAGTACCGCGAGTTCTACAAGCACGTCGCCCACGACTTCGAGCCGCCGCTCGCCTGGTCGCACAACCGCGTCGAGGGCAAGCAGGAATACATCTCGCTGCTCTACGTGCCGTCGCACGCGCCGTTCGACCTCTACGACCGCGAGCGCCGGCATGGGATAAAACTGTACGTGCGCCGCGTCTTCATCATGGACGACGCCGAACAGCTGATGCCGGCTTATCTCCGCTTCATCCGCGGCGTGATCGACTCGGCCGACCTGCCCTTGAACGTCTCGCGCGAAATCCTGCAGAACAGCCGCGACATCGACGCCATCAAGGCCGGCTCGGTGAAGAAGGTGCTCGGCCTGCTCGAGGACCTGGCGGCGAACCAGCCCGAGCAGTACGCCGCGTTCTGGAAGGAGTTCGGCCGCGTGATGAAGGAAGGTCCGGGCGAGGACTTCGCCAACCGCGAGAAGATCGCCGGCCTGCTGCGCTTCGCCTCCACCCACACCGACAGCGACGCGCAAGTGGTGTCGCTGAAGGACTACATCGGCCGCATGAAGGAAGGCCAGCCCGCGATCTACACCATCACCGCCGACAGCTTCGCCGCCGCCAAGCACAGCCCGCACTTGGAGATCTTCCGCAAGAAGGGCATCGAAGTGCTGCTCTTGTCCGACCGCGTCGACGAATGGCTCATGAGCAACCTCACCGAATTCGACGGCAAGCCGCTGAAGTCCGTCGCCAAGGGCGGCCTCGACCTCGGCGCGCTGGAAGATGAAGCCGAAAAGACCGCGCAGAAGGAAGCCGAGGAATCGCTGAAGCCGCTGGTCGAGCGCATCAAGACCACGCTCGGGGAGCGCGTCAAGGACGTCCGCGTCACGCACCGCCTCACCGACTCGCCCGCCTGCCTCGTCACCGGCGAAGGCGACATGAGCGCCAACCTCGAACGCCTGCTCAAGGCCGCCGGCCAGGCCGCGCCCACGGTGAAACCCACGCTGGAGATCAATCCGTCACACGCATTGGTCACGCGGCTGAACAGCGAATCCGACGACGGTCGTTTCGCCGACTGGGCCAATCTGCTGTTCGAGCAGGCCCTGCTGGCGGAGGGTGGCCAGCTCGACGATCCGGCGAGCTTCGTGCGGCGGCTGAATGGGTTGCTGGCGATGTTGCCCAGCTGACAAAGCGGCGGGCGGGCGTCGACACCGGTGGCGCAGCCCTTGACAGCCCGACCCATTGTCATTGCAATGGCAGGCATGCACAGCAAACGGTTTGCCCGCCCGGTTGTCGTTACCCTGCACGCCCGAGCCCGCATGGCCGAGCGCAACATCAGCGAAACCATGCTGCTCGAAGTCATCGATACCGGAGATACGCGCTACCGCGACAAAAACCATCTCTGGGCTTGCAAATCGTTTCCCGAGCATGCGGACAACATGCTCTGCGCAGTGCTGGTACTGGAAGACGCGCTGGTCGTCAAAACAGTCATGCACCACTTCGAGATTCGGTGAGAAACGAACATGCACACGATCTATTACGATGAAGACGACATTCTGGTGATTCGGCTGTCCGACAAGCCCATCGTGCGCGAAGTCTCGGAAGACTGGAACACCCATATCAGCTATGCGGCAGATGGCACCACGGTCGAGATGGTGGTGCTGGATGCCCGTGCCAATGGCGCCTATCCGCTGGAAGTCCAGCATGTTCGTGCGGCCTGATGGTTTAAGTGGTAACCAAGCGGCCCGAGGCTGATCTGAAATTCCAACCCGTGCGCCACGACCACAAGGCGTTCATTGAAAAGGCATCCAGGCGCCGCGGCTTCAACGAAGCCACGAAGCGCTGGAACTCGAATACGCCCTCGCCCACGAAATGCTCGCCGCGCGCACCCGTGCCGGGCTCACCCAGGAAGCCGTCGCTTTCCGCATGGGCACCACCAAAAGTGCGATCTCGCGCCTGGAATCCGCCGGCAAGCACGCCCCCTCGCTGACCTCGCTCAAACGTTATGCCGAGGCTGTGGGGTGTACGCTCAAAATCGAACTGATTCCGGCCGATCACAAACGGCGAAAGAACACGAAGCCCGATCTCCATCGGGACGCGGTGTAGATCGAGAAATATTGGGAGCAGTCATGAAGATCGATTACAACCAGGCAAGTATTGTGCGGCGGTTGAATGGGTTGCTGGCGATGCTGCCAGGCTGATCAGCAAGCTTTATAAAGCAAGCGTGGCCCTGCCGGGATGCGGGTAAAATCCAAATATTGATTTTTGTGGAGGACATACCATGCAGTCATTCAAGGAAATGGCACGCGAGTTGATCGAGCACTTGCCGGATACAGCGACTTTCGACGACCTCATGTATGAATTTTATGTGCGGCAAAAAATCGAGGCCGGATTGAAAGCCGTGGACGAGGGGCGCACCCTCTCCCACGACGAAGCGAGGAAGCGACTGCTCGGCGATGCGAATTGAATGGTCCGAACCCGCCATGCTGGACATGGCTGCATTGCGAAATTACATCGCGGAGGATTCCCCCTTCCGTGCCAAGCTTTTCATTCAGCGTCTTTTTGAGCATGTCGATCATCTCAAATCGTTCCCGGAACTGGGGAGAGTGGTTCTGGAAAGCAATATGCCGGACGTCCGTGAGCTTGTGTTCCAGGGGTATCGCATCATTTACCGCCTGCCTAAAAACCGGATCGACATCCTGACCGTGCTGCACGGCAGCCGGGATTTGAGTAATCTGGGTAATTGGCCTTGGGAGGCGCAGTGGATAAAGGGAAGCGTCCCCTTTATCCCTCACGGTCTGTCGTGGCGCCCGACAGCCGATAGAAGTGAGTGACATTACTGATTAGCCGCGCCCCGCGTCGGTGTCGGATCCATCGTCGTCATCCATGGCCCGCCATCCGGCATGCGCGCCCATGACTGGTCGTTGGCCGAGGACGTGTAGGTGAACGTATCCACCACAGCGCCATCCGGCGCGACCAGGCGGACATCGTCGCCGGCGTTGTTGAAATAGTTGGTACGGTCGAGCACCCAGTAACCGTAGGGCGCGATCGTCGTGCCGGCGGGAATGGTATAAGGCGCACTGCCCGCGTTTGCTATGTCGTCGATGACCGCGCCGCCGAGATCAATGCTCTGCGCAGTGGGATTATAAAGTTCTACCCATTCGCTGGAATACGCGACGTCCGGATCGGGCAAGACCTCGTTGAGCTTGATGTCGTTGACCGTATATTGCTGCGGCGGCGGTGCCGACGTCGCGACATACGGCGTGCCATTGACCGAATAATCGACGCCGTCGCTCGACTGGATGACGACGTCACCATTGGCAATAATCGCGCTGCCATAGTTGCGCGTTGTATCGCAGAGGTTGGTGAGATAGACCGCACCGGTGGCAAGCAGCCGGTCGAGCGTGGTTTGCGCCGGATGACCATAGCTGTTTGCGCCGCATGAAATCAGCGACACGTCGGAGTCCAGCGCGTCGACATACAATTGATTGCTGGAATGCGCCGAGCCATGGTGATTGGCGCGCAGCACTTCGACGCGGCCAAAGCGCGGCGCGATGATGCGTTCGACATCGTTATACGTATAACCATATGAACTTGTAGCGTACTCGCCGTCGGTGTCACCGGCTGTCGCATAGTCAAATTGATTGAAGCTGACTTTGAGCGCAATCGAATAGTCGTTTTCCGACGGCGGCAGTGCGTCGGCCGTATGATCGCCGGCAAGCGGCGTAGCGCCGTCTACCATGTTGACGCCTTGCGCATCGCTGCCGACTACCGTCACATTCACGCCGCCGCCCAGATCGATCTGCGTGGTCGAGCCGACTAGCGCAATTTCGCGGTTGAGTTTCGCGGTGTTGGCCGGATCGGTGGCATAGCACAACCAGTTGCGCGCAGTGCCCGAGACCGTGCCGGCGTTATGCCAGACGATTTCCGTATCCGGATCGCAAAGGCCGTCGGTATTGGAATCGACCCAACGCCCGGCGTCGCGATCAACCAGTTTACCGATCGTGAAACCGTGCGTTTCAACCAGGCCCCAGATGCCCCCATAACCGGCATAGCCGATATGGTCGAGGTGCAAATGGCTGGGAACCACGTAATCGATATGATTGAAGCTAGGGCCCATTACCTCGCGCAGCTTGCTCGCGATATAGGTGGCGCCCTTGCCGGTATTCCAGCTGGCTTCGCCGGCGTCGATCAGCAGCGTCTTGCCGGTCGGGCTGATGATGAGTTGACTATCGCGTTGCTCGACGTCGAATATATGGATTTCAAAATTGCCCGGCGTCCATTGGGCAATAGCAACGTTAGATAAGAAAAACAGCAGAAAAATGGGAAGTGGAAATAATCTGGGACGTGCTTCTCGTATGCTGGTTGTGCTGCTTGCCATGCTTGCCATGTCGCTCTCCCGTAGATGTTCACGCACGATGCGAAAGAGCATATAAGGCGAATATGGCACCCTGATTTCTGGGCCGTGATGATATGGTTAAAGCTGATCAGCAAAGAGGTCAGGTCCGGAGTGGGACAGAACAGTGAGCGCGGGAATCTTGCCTCCCAAGACCTGCGATATGGCACAAAGGATCCCGGCGTCCCCCATCTTGGTCTGAAGTCGGTCGCAGCGGTCAGAGGGCTACCGTCAACAAACCGCACGAATGCCTGCTTTGAAGAGACACTGAACTGGCGCGGTCGACCCTAAGTAGGCTATTTCATAAATACGGCCACATATATGCTTGCTAAGTTCGATCGCGTATGGCACCTTGTTGCGAACCTTCGAGGAGGGTTCGCGTATGCCAAGGAAGAGTCCATTTCGCATCGATTTGTCCCCGGACGAGGCTGCCGAGTTGCGTCGGCGCGCAGCCAAATATACGTTGCCTTACTTCGAGGTTGTGCGAGCCAGGATGATTTTGATGGCGGCCGAGGGCCTGGACAACGACGAGATCGCCGCGCACCTGGACACCCGGCGCGAGGTGGTCAGCCAATGGCGCAAGCGCTTCTTCAAGGAGCGATTGGCGGGCCTCGAAGAGAGAGCCCGCCCGGGACGCCCTCGGGCCTTTCCCCCCAGAACTCACGGTTGAGGTCAAGGCGCTGGCCTGCGAGCTGCCGGCCACCTTGGGCTTGCCGCTGTCCCGACTCAGCGTGGCCGACGTGGCGCGGCATGCCCGGCAATCGGGCCTGGTGGCGCGTATCAGTGACAGCACGGTATGGCGTTGGCTGCACGAGGACGCGATCCGCCCTTGGCAACATCGCTGCTGGATCTTCCCTCGCGATCCGCACTTCCAGGCCAAGGCCGGGCGCATCCTGGACTTGTACGAGCGCTGCTGGCAAGGGCAGCGGCTGCGCGAGGACGAGTTCGTCATCTCCATCGACGGGAAGACTGGCATCCAGGCGCGGCTGCGTATCCATCCGAGCTTGCCGACCGAACCGGGCAAGCCGATGCGTGTGGAGCACGAGTACGCACGCGGCGGGGCCTGTACCTGCCTGGCGGCGCTGGACGTACACCGCGCCAGGGTGTTCGGACGCTGCGAAGCCACCACCGGCATCGCGCCGTTCGGGCGCCTGGTCGATCAAGTCATGAGCCAGCCGCCATACAACACCGCGCGCCGAGTGTTCTGGGTCATGGACAACGGTTCGTCGCACCGTGGCGAGGCTTCGGTGCGGCGCCTCACGCAAGCCCATCCTCGCGTGGTCCCGGTTCACGGTCCACGCGAGCTGGCTCAACCAGATCGAAATCTATTTCTCGATCGTCCAGCGCAAGGTACTCACGCCCAACGACTTCCCTTGCCTGGAGGCGGTCGCCGAGCGGCTGGCGAACTTCGAGCGCTACTTCGAGAGCATCGCCCACCCATTCGAGTGGAAGTTCACCCGCGCTGACCTCAACGCGCTGATCGCACGCATGCGCTCACGCCATTGGCAGAGCCAGCACCTGAAACTGGCGGCCTGAGCAATACGTGTGCGAACTTCTGAAACGGAGTACTAATTCCATTTCGCGTTAGAAATGTTAATAATATTGCCATGATTTCAAGGGAGGAAATTCATGGCGCGCAAAGCTGGTGGTGTGGATCAGATCGAATCGGCGAAGGAGTTGCTTCGGACGGCCAAGACGGTCGATGAATTGAGGACGGCACAGGCCGTGTTGCTGCCGCTGGAGTTGGGTTTATCCCTGGAGCAAACGGCAAAGGCCATCGGCCGTTCGGTCGGAGCGACATGCAATCTGCGCACGCGCTACTGCAAAGTGGCACGGCGCGAACGAGAAGCACCCCGGTCCAAGCGAGCGCTGCGCAATCGCGCCAATGCGACACTGGAACGCGAGGCGCAAATTCTCGATGAAGTTCTTGCGGGGGCGGTGCACGGCGGTGTCGTCGTTGTCCCGCCGCTTAAAGAGAAAATTGCGGAACGGCTGGGCAAGCCAGTGGCACTTTCGACGATCTACCGGATGCTGGCGCGTAATGGCTGGCGCAAGCTGGCTCCGGACACCGCGCACCCGCAGGGCGATGCCGCGGCACGCGAGGACTGGAAAAAAAACTCCAGGGGAAACTGGATCAAATCGTAGCAATCTGGGACAACGACCGACCTTTGCGGCTGATGTTTCAGGACGAGGCGCGTTTCGGACGCATCTCGGACACCCGCTATTGCTGGTGCCGCCGCCCGGATCGTCCGCTCGTCAACGCCATGGTGACGCAGCAATATATCTACGCCTATGGCGCGGTGAGTCCGCAGGATGGCGGTTTCGACAGCCTGGTGCTGCCGCAGGTCAACTCGGAGTGCATGCAAATCTTCATCGACGAGATCGCCAGTCGTCACCCGGACGATAACGTGATCATGGTGCTCGATGGCGCCGGCTGGCACAAATGCAAGGACTTCCGTCTGCCCGACAATCTGCGCCTGCTGTTTCTGCCGCCGTATTCGCCCGAACTGAACCCGCAGGAACATCTCTGGGACGAACTGCGCGAGAAGCATTTCCACAACCGCGTTTTTGACGGCATCGACGCGCTGGAAGACCATCTCGTCAACGCATTGCGCGATATGGAAAATGCTCCGGAACGGGTCAAAAGCATCGCCGGATGGGACTGGATTATTAATTCTGTTTCTAATGCGAATTAGAATAAGTCTGTCTTGCAGGCGGCCAGATGCGCGCGCCATTGGGCGAGCAGGGACGCCCTGGCTTCCGCGTCACCGCGGATCGCGGCAAGCAGTTCAGGGCCTGCCTGCAGCTCCGCGCGCTGCCAGCCGGACTCGGTGGCGCATTCGACGACGACCGCCCACCTCCCTTCCCTGGGTTCGACGGCATAGAGGTGGGCGGCAAGCCCCAAACCGTCCAGCAGGGTGCCGATGGCGGCCTTGGCCCGCGCCAGATCGGCTTCGCTAGGGTCTGCCATGCTTCAGTCGCCGGGTAGGAACGCGTGTCCCCTGCAATAAGCGATGTTTCATGAGCGCCCTCCGTAAGAAATGGGTGAGAAACCCATCATAGTTGCCTGGGCGCGCATGTCGCTTCCCCCGGCAGTCCTGCGACGGCACGGCCCAGAATTGATTCAGCCTCGATCGGCGATGCCCTCAATGCGCACGGTTCCCGGCTCGCCGATCTCGCCATCGATTTCAACGGCGACGGGCAGAAAGTATCCCAGCAGTTCGGCGTTGGAGCGCAGGTGCTGGCTGATGCGGCAGACGGAAAGCTCCGACCGCGCCGGAACAAAGCTCAGGGGCAGCAGCAACTGGTCGGCCAGCCAGACATCGATGGCCCCGCCCGAGGCGATATCCGCACGCAGTTCCTCGACGGCCTCGTCCGCCACCTTTTCCGCCGGCTTGTGCCGCGCGCCCAGCGCGAAGGCGCAGCAGCGCCCGCCCTCGAATTCTGCCAGCAACACGATGAAGGTTCCGGGCGAGGCTGCGGGGACTTCCGCGACCTCGATCTCCAGCGGCACCAGCAGGTCGCGCAGGCCGTCGACCGCCTGCCGGCGCTGCCGTTCGGCAATCGAGCGATCGAGCCGGCCGACGGCGGACAGGCCGCGGATGCGCAGCAGCCGGCCGCGCCGGGTGAGTCGCAGCGGCGTGCGCGGCCGGCTCGGGATGATGGTCGCGTGCAACAGTCCACCCCCAGGCGGGTAGAAACCCGCGCGCTCGAGGCTGCACGCCACGTGGTAACCGGCCTCGGCCAGATACGGCAGCCATTGCCATTGCAGATAGTGATAGCACGGGCTCCAGGGCACGTGGGTGCCGCCGCGGAGGGTGAGCCCGGACGGGCCATCGGCGAAACTGAGCGGCAGACAGAGGGTCTGCAGCAGGAGGCTGACCGAGCCCGCTGTCCCGATATCGAAGTCATAGCTCCCGCTTTTCAGTTCCGCAGGCTCGAAGCGCAGGGTCTGGGAGCCCGGGGCCGCCCCCTCCACGCGGGCCGCGCTGATCCGGGCCGCCGCCTCGATCGCTTTCAGGTGCTGTGGCTTCAGGCCCGGCTGGGGACGGCGGGCGCGGACACGGGTCAGCCGCATGGCCTGTCCGGTGATGACCGACAGGGCGAGGGCGCTGCGCAGGATCTGGCCGCCGCCCTCACCGAACGATGCGTCAATTTCAATCATTGCGCTCAAGGGTCATGAAAAGGCCGGAGCTGGCGCAACAGCCTACCTGAGCTTATACAACCCGGAAAGATGCAGTTCCTGCCCGCCGGCTGGCTGCTGACTATGCGCCCGGTCGGATGTGACGCAGTTCGTCGCGCACGGTTTTGATGGTAAGCAGAACCAGGAAATCCTTGATTTGCGCGTCCGAATTCAGTCTTTCAAACGTTTCGACGTAAATTTTATTGACGTCGTCCCTAGGCTGATGCGTTTCGTTGACGAGCGCATTGATTGCGCTGGAATGCTCAGGCTCCAACTCGATGTGACCTGATGTGACCATGATATCCCCCGCATTAAACTTCTGAGATACGCATTCTGAGATACGCATGAATTATGGACATGTATGTCTTATTTAATCAAGTGAAATTTCCATGAAAGCGCTCTGGCGATGCCTGACCGTCAGGCCCGCGAAAGCGCCCTTTCAGACAGCCGGCAAGCTACTGATTGACGGCGTTGGTGCGCCATTCCCTGACGCGAGCAATCAGCGCCTCGGCGCGAGAATTTGTGACCGCCGCGAGCAGAAGCCGAACGCCGCTTGTATGCGCCACTAAACTGTATAAACTGAATATCCAGTTTATTAAGCAGAGGAGAACCCCATGACCGACGACACCAAGAACCCCGCCCAAACGACTTCCGCAGTGCCCACCGCGAATGCCGGGACTGCCGCCGCCAGCAAGCCGCAGGCAGCCAAGCCTGCCGTCAAGCAGCGGACCACCCGAACCGCCAAGCCGGCAGCTTCAAAACCTGCCAGCAAACGGACACCGGCCGCAGCCAAACCGGCAACGACGGCTGCGAAGAAAATCGCCAAGCGGCCGGCGGAAGCCCCGAAGCCTGCTCCGGCCAAGAAGCCCGCGCGGGCGGCCAAGCCGGCTCCCGCCGAGAAAACCGGCAAGCCTGCCAAGGCAAAAAAAGTCAAGCTGGTTCGCGACAGTTTCACCATGCCGGAAACCGAATATGCCCTGATCGCATCGCTCAAAAAGCGTTGCCTGAATGCGGGCGTCTCCGCAAAAAAGAGCGAAATTCTGCGCACAGCCGTGGCCGGGCTGGCGAAGATGAGCGATGCCTCGGTGGTTGCCGCAATACGCCGTCTCGAAGTCATCAAGACCGGAAGGCCTGCCAAGGGGGCCAAGTAGCCGTAGAGGCTTTGTTGAGCCGGTGCGCACCGGCTCGATCCAGTGCCATTAGAGCGCTGTTAGGCGAAGGCGTATTTCATTCCCACCGCTTGCCAGTGCACCGCCTCCTCCTCCAGCGCGCGCCGGGTGAGCGGCCGGCGCTCCAGCCAGCCCGCGGGGAGGGTGAGGCGGAAGCGCTTGCCGCTCGCCTCCACTTTCACGTCGGGCAGGCGCGGTTCGGCGCGGCTGCGGCAGAGGATGACGGCCTGGCGCAGCAGCCACACCAGCAGGCGATCGTTGTCCGTCACCGCGCCGGCAGCGAACGCCGGCAGTTTGAGCAGCGCGCCGCGCTGGGCGCGCGCCAGCAGGGCCAGGCGCGCCTGGTCGGTGCGCGAGAAGCCGGGCATGTCGGCGTTTTCCAGGATGTAGCCGGAATGGCGGTGGTAGCCGCCGTGCGACACCGACAGGCCGATTTCGTGCAGGCGCGCGGCCCAGTCGAGGAAGCGCACGTCGTTTTCGTCCTTGCCGCCGCCGGCTGTCAGCAATTTGAGCGCCACCCGTTTGACGCGTGCGGCCTGCTGGGTGTCGATGTGGTAGCGGCGCATGAATTCGTCGACCGTCGCCTCGCGCATGTCCTGTTTGTGGAAGCGGCCCAGCAAATCGTAGAGGATGCCTTCGCGCATGGCGGTTTCGGCGACGTCCATCTGCTCGATGCCGAGTTCGGCGAACAGGCCGGCCATGATGGCGAAGCCGCCGGCGATGACCGGGCGGCGGTCGCGCGACAGGCCGGGCAGGTCGAGTGCGTCGACATGCCCGGCCTTGATGAACTGGGCGCGCAGCTGGGCAAGGCCGTCGGCGGTGATGCCGCGCGCCGACCAGCCGCTCTGTTCGAGGATTTCGCGCAGCGCGCGCGCGGTACCGCTGGAACCCACCGCCTGCTGCCAGTTGCCCTTTGAGAATTCCCGCGCGATGCGTTCGACTTCGACGCGCGCTGTCGTCTCGGCCGTTTTCAGCGCGACCTTGTCGACCGCCCCGCCGGCAAAAAACCGCTTCGAAAAGTTGACGCAGCCCATGTGCAGGCTTTCGCGCTCGTGCGGCTTCAAACCATGGCCGATGATGAATTCGGTGGAGCCGCCGCCGATGTCGACCACCAGGCGGCGGTCGGGCGAGGCCGGCAACGAATGCGCGACGCCCAGATAGATCAGCCGTGCCTCCTCGCGCCCGGCGACGATCTCGATCGGATGGCCGAGCGCGATCTCGGCCTTGGGAATGAAGACGTCGGCGTTGCGGGCGATGCGCAGCGCCGAGGTGCCGACGCAGCGGATCGCTTCCGGCGACAGGCCGCGCAGGCGCTCGCCGAAGCGGTGCAGGCAGGCGAGCGCGCGTGCCTGCGTCGCCTCGTCCAGCATTTTTTCGTCGGAGAGCCCGCCGGCCAGGCGCACGGTTTCCTTCAGCGAATCGAGCGGATACAGCTGGTCGCCGGCCACCCGCGCGACCTCGAGGCGGAAGGAGTTGGAGCCGAGATCGACGGCGGCGAGAGTGTCGTAGGTTTTCATGCGACCGAACCAAAAAACAGATAGGCCATGCCGATGGCGGCGAGGATGCCGGCGACGTCGGCGATCAGCCCGCAGGCGACGGCGTGGCGCACGCGTTGGATGCCGACCGCGCCGAAATACACCGCCAGCACGTAGAACGTCGTCTCGGTGCTGCCCTGCACGATGGAGGCGAGGCGGCCGGCGAACGAATCCGCGCCGTGCGCCTGCATGGTGTCGATCATCATCGCGCGCGCGCCGCTGCCGGAAAACGGTTTCAGCAGCGCGGTGGGCAGCGCGTCGACCCAGCGCGCGTCGAAGCCCAGCGCCAGGACGGCGCTGCGCATCCCGCCCATCAGCAGGTCGAGCGCGCCGCTGGCGCGGAACACGGCGATGGCCACCAGCAT
>JAJYXA010000220.1 GCA_021791235.1 Pseudomonadota bacterium | reverse complement strand
CGAACACCCTCAAAAAGTGGCGGAAGGGAGCGGGAGTCGAACCCACCCGGGAGCGGCTGACACCCCCAACCGGATTTGAAGTCCGGCCGCACCACCAGGCACGCTTCCCTTCCATTTGAACCTTGATTCCTCAACTGACCGTTTCACGCAGCCTGTTCCGCCCTGCCGAACAGGTCCGGATTGCGCAGCCGGTGGGCTTCGCGCACGCGGCGCGTGTAGCCCACCCGGTCGAAGAATTCCAGCACCTGGACCGCGCGCTTGCGGCTGAGACCGCTGCGGTCGCGGAACTCGGCGGCACGCGTCTCCCCCCTGGCATGCTCCAGTTCCTGCACCAGCGCCGCCAGCCGGGCCACGGCCTCCGGCAGATAAAACAGGTCGCGCACCACCTGGTAGAGCGTACCCTGGCGCGCCAGCTTCTGCAGCAGGCGGCGCATCGTCGCCTCGTCCTTGCCGCTCATTCTGGCCAGGTCGCGCACCCAGGGCGGGTCGAAGGGCGACTCAGCGAGCCAGGGGCGGATGCGCTGGGTGAGCGCTTCCTCTTCGCGGGTGAGCGCGACGCGGTGCGTCGGCAGATGCAGCCACGGCCCGCTGCGCTGCAGCGTACCCGCCGCCAGCAGTGCGTCGGTCAGCGCGGCGAAAACGGCGGCCGGCAGGCTGGGCAGGAACATGCGCCGGGCGCGGGCGGCGTCGGGGCCCAGTTCGTCGGGAAAGCGTTCGTGGAAGCCGGCCAGATCGGCGCGCAGCGTGTCCTGCAGGCTCTGCCAGTGCGCAGCGGGAAACGCCCAGGTCTCGTGGCCGGCGCGCACCCGCGTGCTGTGGGGCGGCAGGTGTGTGGCGAGGTCGGTTCTGTTCCAGTGTACGGCGAGGCGGTCGAGGTCGAACCCGCGCAGATCGAGCAACTGGCGCAGGCGCCGGGCGGGGTCGGGAATATCCAGCGCCGCGAGTTCCGCCAGCCGCGACGCCGTCTTGCGCCGGCGCGCCGGCGCGTCGGGATCGAGCACCCTGCCGCCGCCCAGCGTGTGGCGCGCGTCGGCGGCGCGCAGGATGAAACGGTCGCCGTGGAGCGCGCCGAGCGGACGGTCGGCGACCAGCTGTGCCAAGGCGCTTTCGCCCGGCGCCAGGTTCTCCCCTTCCAGCAGCGCCACCCGCGCCATGACGTGCGCCGCCCCCAGGTGCAGGTGGACCGGTGCCCAGTGCGTCAGCGCAGCCGACGCCTGTGGCGACAGCGTCAGCCGCGCGTCGAAGCGCGCGGTGGGCGCGTGCAGGCGCGGCGCCACGATCCAGTCGCCGCGCGCGATTTCGTCCTTGCCCGCGCCGGCCAGGTTGAGCGCGCAGCGCTGCCCGGCCTGCCCCGTCTGCGCCGGCCGGTTCATCACGTGCAGGCTGCGCAGGCGCACCGGCCTGCCGGATGGCGTCACCAGCAGCTCGTCGCCCGCCTCGACGCGGCCGGCGAAGACGGTGCCGGTGACGATCGTTCCCGCGCCCTTCAGCGTGAAACTGCGGTCGACCGCCAGGCGGAACCCGCCTTCCGCGCCCGCCTGCGGCATCGCCTGCGCGGCGGCGTGCAGATGCGCGCGCAGGGCATCGACGCCCCGCCCGCCCGTCGCCGAAACCGGAAATACCGGCATGCCGGCGAGCGCCGTTTCGGCCAACAATCGAACCAGCTCGCGCTCGACTTCGGCGACGCGTACGGGCTCGACGCGGTCGATCTTGGTCAGCGCCACCGCACCGCGTTCGATGCCCAGCAGGTCGAGGATGTTGAGGTGCTCGCGCGTCTGCGGCATCACGCCGTCGTCGGCCGCCACCACCAGCAGGGCGAAGTCGATTCCCGCCGCGCCGGCGAGCATGGTGTGGATGAAGCGCTCGTGGCCGGGCACGTCGACGAAGCCCAGCACGCCGCCCGCGGGCAACGGCTGGTAAGCGTAGCCCAGCTCGATGGAAATGCCGCGCAGCTTCTCGGCGGCGAGGCGGTCGGTGTCGACGCCGGTGAGCGCGTGCACCAGCGTGGTCTTGCCGTGGTCGATGTGCCCGGCGGTGCCGACGATCATGGCGTGCCCACTCCGGGAAGCTGCGTGCAGAAGGCGGCCTCATCGTCGAGGCAGCGCAGATCGAGCCGCAATGCGCCGTCCGCGATGCGGCCGATCACCGGCACCGGCAAGCCGCGCTGCGCGGCTTCGATGGCGTGCAGCACGCCGCTTTTCCGCGTGGCAGGCCGCACCGCCAGCGCCCAGCTCGGCAGCCTGTCGACCGGAAGCGAGCCGCTGCCGATCTGCGACAGCGCCGGCTCGACGGCCACGCGCACCGGCCAGGCGGCAAGCGCCTGCCGCATGGCCGGCAGCAGACGCTCGGCCTGCGCCCGAATGTCGTCCGGCGGCCGGGTGAGCAGGCGCAGGGTCGTCAGCCGTTCAGCCAGGCGGTCGGGATCGCGGTACAGGCGCAGCACGGCTTCCAATGCTGCCAGCGTGAGCTTGCCCACGCGCAATGCGCGCTTCAGCGGGTTCTTGCGGATGCGCTGGATCAGCTCGTGCCGCCCCACCAGGATGCCGGCCTGCGGCCCCCCCAGGAGCTTGTCGCCGCTGAAGCTGACGAGGTCGGCCCCCGCCGCCAGCGATTCCTGCGGCGTCGGCTCGCGCGGCAGGCCGAAGCGCGCCAGATCGGCGAGCGTGCCGCTGCCGAGGTCGACCACGAAGGGCAGGCCGTTCGCATGGGCCAACTGCGCCAGTTCGCTTTCCGGCACGCTGGCGGTGAAGCCCTGAATGGCGTAGTTGCTGGTGTGCACCTTCATCAGCATGGCGCTGCGCGGGCCGATGGCGTCGGCAAAGTCGCGCAGATGGGTGCGGTTGGTGGTGCCCACCTCGACCAGCCTGGCGCCGGCGCGGCCCATGATGTCGGGCACGCGGAAGGCGCCGCCGATCTCCACCAGTTCGCCGCGCGAGACGATCACCTGTTTCCTCGGCGCCAGGGTGTTCAACAGCAGGAACACCGCCGCCGCGTTGTTGTTGACCACGGTGGCCGCTTCGGCGCCGGTGAGTTCGCACAAGAGGTCGTTGACGAGGTCGTCGCGGTCGCCGCGCCCGCCGGTTTCGAGGTCGTATTCCAGTGCGCAGGGATGGCGCGCCGCCATGACCAGGGCGTCCACCGCCTCGCCCGGCAGCGGCGCGCGGCCGAGGTTGGTGTGCAGCACGGTGCCGGTGAGATTGAAGACCCGCCGCAGGCGCGGTGCATGCTGCTGTGCCAGGTGCGCGGCGAGATGCGTCGCCAGCGCAGGTTCGGTGTAATCGACCAGGCCGCCATGACGTGCGGCCTGGCGGGCTCGGTCGAGCACGCTGCGCAGACCGGCGAGTACCGGTTCGCGGCCGTATTCGGCGAGCAGGGGCGCAACGGCGGTCCAGTTGAGGACGCGGTCGATCGAAGGCGGACGGGCCTGGACGCTATGCACGATAGACGATCCCTTTTGGGTTGACGAAACAGCCGCGTGGCGCAGCAGAGTCTTTTTATAGCTGACCCTGAATCAGATACCAGTTGATTCCGCTTTTGGCATATCCGGTTTCGTCCATCAGCCAATCGAGCGCCAGGGTGGCGAGGTCGTCGGCGACCGGGTCGGTCAGCGGGTCTTTATCCTGCTGCATGATTTTCAGGTAGGTCCGGCACTCGGGGCAGCTTTCGGCGCGCACCACGTTGTCGCCGCCCTCCACATGGCAGTAAACGATGCCGCGGGTGTTGTCGCAGTTGCTGCACTTGGCGCGCACCACATGCCATTCCGACGCGCATAGTCCGCAATGCAGGTAGCGCAGGCCATTCCCGGCACCGCCGATGCGCACCACCGAACTGACGGGATGCGAGCCGCATACCGGGCACAGGTTGGGATGCTCGGGCCGCGCCACCTGGGCGGGGTCGAGCTGGCGGGCGAGATGGACCCAGTGCACCTGCAGGGCGGCTCCGATCACCGGCGCCGCAGCCGCGTCCAGATGCGGCATCTCCCCTTCGAGCAGCCGCCCGGCCTGCTCGTCGACCCACGCGTCCGGCTGGTCCAGGATCCGCTGCAGCGCCGCCTGGCCCGCCTGGGGCAGGCCAGGTTGAACCGTCCGCGCCAGTTCGCGCGCCGTCTCGTGCCAGCCGTCCGGCCGGGCAAGCCCGGCGGGCGCCAGCGGCGGCATCGCGTATTCGCGGCACTGCGCCAGGGTTTCGGGGCTGGGAAGCTGCGCCGCAGGGCCGGCGTCCAGGCTTGCCTGCTGCGCCCGCGCAAGCCGGGCGACAAAACGCAGGTATTCGCCCAGGGGATGGTGCCCGGCCAGTTGCTCCAGCCGCCGGGCGCGCGTCAGAAACAGGTCGGCGTGCGGCAGCCGCAGTTCGGGAATGCTGCCGGCCGCCGCTTCGATCTGGCCGGGTTGTAGGAGCGTGGGGGTCATGCGCGATCGGATTTCATCGTGAGGTTTCTCGCCTGGTTTATTGATCCGTAACGGAAAGGCATGATTATTTTCCGGTCATTTCACGGTACCAGGCGCGGTGGTGATGTCTGGCCCAGGCGGCAGATACCGTGCCGCGCGTCATGGCCCGGATCGTGCCCTTGACCCAGATCGCCGCATAGACGTGCACGACGATGCCCAGGATCATGATCCAGGCGGCCAGTGCGTGCACCACCACGGCCACGCGCATGAGCCAGACGGGGAAGAACGGCGCGAACCACGGTTGCCAGATGGCGATGCCGGAAACCAGCAGCACGGGAATGCTGATCACCATGACCCAGAACAGGTATTTTTGCCCGGCGTTGTACTTGCCGGGTTCGGGCAGGCCCTCGTCGCGGTTGCACATCACGTCGCCGATGCGCTTCATCCATTGGCGGTCGGCCGGCGTGATCCGGTTGAAGCGCCAGAACCGGATGGCCATGCCGATAAAAAACAGGAACATCACCGTGCCGATGAAGGGGTGCAGGATGCGGGTCCAGGGACCGCCGCCGAACAGGTGCACGAAAAAGAAGAATGCCGGGTGGAACAGCGCCAGTCCCGACAGGGCGGCGAGAACGAAGGTGATGGCCACCACCCAGTGGCTGGTGCGTTCGCTGGCGGTGTAGCGTTGTATCAGCTTGCTCATGATTGCTCCTCTTCTTCCTCTACTTCCTTGGGACCGGCCGTGACGTAATGGAAGAAGCCGGCAAAAACCGCCAGCCCGACGCCGAAACTCATCAGCGGCTTGGCAATGCCCTTCCACAGGCCGACCAGCGGGCTGATGCCCGGATCCTTCGGCAGGTTCGCATACAGCTCCGGCTGGTCGCCGTGCTGCAGTACGTACATCACGTGGGTGCCGCCGACGCCTGGCGGGTCGTACAGCGCGGCATTGCCGTAGCCGCGTTCCTTGAGGTCGGCGATGCGGCCTTCGGCGTGGCGGATCATGTCCACCTTGGAGCCGAATACGATGGCGCCGGTCGGGCAGGTCTTCACGCAGGCCGGCTCCAGCCCCACCGCCACGCGGTCGGAACACAGCGTGCACTTGTAGGCCTTGCTGTCCTTCTTCGAGATGCGCGGAATGTTGAAGGGGCAGCCGGCGAGGCAGTAGCCGCAGCCGATGCAGTTTTCCTCATGGAAATCGACGATGCCGTTGGCGTATTGCACGATCGCCCCCGGCGACGGGCAGGCCTTGAGGCACCCCGGATCGGCGCAGTGCATGCAGCCGTCCTTGCGGATCAGCCATTCCAGGCGGCCCTGCTGCACTTCCACTTCGGAGAAGCGCATCACCGTCCACGACTGGTCGGTGAGGTCCATGGGGTTGTCGTATACGCCCAGGTTATTGCCGACCTCGTCGCGCAGATCGTTCCACTGCATGCAGGCCACCTGGCAGGCCTTGCAGCCGATGCACCTGGAAATGTCGATCAGCTTGGCGACCGGGATGACCGCCTCGGCACGAACGTTCGGAGAAGGCGTGGTGGTGGCGGAACGGGCTTTGATGTCGAGCGATTGCAGTGCCATGGTCGTCTCCTAAATTTTCTCGACGTCGACCAGGAATGCCTTGAACTCCGGCGTCTGGGTGTTGGCATCGCCCACGAAAGGGGTCAGGGTATTGGTGAGGTAGCCGTTTTTCGCCACGCCCTTGAAGCCCCAGTGGATGGGAATCCCCACGGTATGGGTTTTTTGGCCGCCCACGGTCAGCGCCGCCAGGCGCCGGGTCACCACGGCCACCGCGACGATGAATCCGCGGTTCGATTTCACCCGCACATGGTCGCCGGACTTGATGCCCTTCTCCTTCGCCAGTTCCTCGCCGATCTCCACGAACTGTTCCGGCTGCACGATGGCCGCGGACAACGTGTGCTTGGTCCAGAAGTGGAAATGCTCGGTAAGCCGGTAGGTGGTGGCGACGAACGGAAACTTGTCGGCTTTGCCGAAGCTTGCCCAGTCGCCCTTGAACACCCGCGCCGCCGGGCTGGCCCGCACCACCGGGTTGTCCGGGAACAGCGGGTTGTTCGCCAGCGGCGACTCGAAGGGCTCGTAGTGCTCGGGGAAAGGCCCGTCGTTCATCTTGTCCACCGCGAAGAAACGCGCCACGCCTTCGGGATTCATGATGAAGGGATTCATTCCCTCCTCCGGCGCCGAATCCGGCTTGAAGTCGGGGATGTCCGAGCCCGTCCACTTGCCCGCGCCCGCATCCCATGCGATCAGCTTGCGCGTCGGGTCGTAGGGCTTGCCGGACGGGTCGCAGGAAGCGCGGTTGTAAAGGATGCGCCGGTTGGCCGGCCAGGCGAAGGCCCAGTTCAGGGTCTGGCCGATGCCGAAGGGATCGGCATTGTCGCGCCGCGCCATCAGGTTGCCCTTCTCGCTCCAGGCGCCGGAAAAGATCCAGCAGCCGCAGGCGGTGGAGCCGTCGTCGCGCAGCTCGGCAAAGCCGTTGAGCTGTTCGCCGGCCTTGACCAGCACCCTGGCCGGATCCTTGGGGTCGGTCACATCCTTCAGCGCCTTGCCGGAAAACTCCTTCGCCAGTTCTTCCGGCGAGGGGAAATCCGGGCGCCGGTGCTTCCAGTTCAGGTTGAGGACGGGGTCGGGGAAGGCGCCGCCTTCCTTCTTGTACAGCTCGCGGATCCCGAGGAAGATGCCGGCCAGGATTTCCTGGTCCGACAGCGCGTCGCCGGGTGGCTCGGCGCCCTTCCAGTGCCATTGCAGCCAGCGCCCGGAGTTGACCAGGCTGCCGTCCTCCTCGGCAAAGCAGGTCGACGGCAGGCGGAACACCTCGGTCTGGATCCTGGCCGGGTCGACGTCGTTGTATTCGCCGTGGTTCTGCCAGAACTCCGAGGTCTCGGTCGCCAGCGGGTCGATGGTGACAAGAAATTTCAGCTTGGCCAGCGCGCCCGACACCTTGACCTTGCACGGCGCCGACGCCAGCGGATTGAAGCCCTGGCAGACGTATCCGTTCATCATGCCGTTGTTCATGTTCTCGAACACCTGCAGGATGTCGTAGACCTTGTCCAGCTTGGGCAGCCAGTCGTAGCACCAGTTGTTTTCCGCGGTGGCGGCGTCGCCGAACCAGGCTTTCATGGCGCTGACGTGGAACTTGCCGTAGTTCTGCCAGTAGGACAGCTGGCCCGGCCGCAGCGGCTTGGTGGCCCGCTTGTCGATGTAGGCCTGATAGTCCAGCTCCTTCTCGCCCGGCAGCGTCATGTAGCCCGGCAGCAGGTTGGACAGCAGGCCCAGATCGGTCAGCCCCTGGATGTTGGAGTGGCCGCGCAGCGCGTTCATGCCGCCGCCCGCCACGCCGATGTTGCCGAGCAGCAGCTGCACCATGGCGCCGGTGCGGATCATCTGCGAACCCTGCGAGTGCTGCGTCCAGCCGAGCGCATACATGATGGTCATGGTCTTGTTGGGCGCCGCGGTCTCGGCGATCATCGCGCACACTTTGAGGAAGGCCTCCTTCGGCGTGCCGCAGATGGTGGAGACCATGTCCGGCGTGTAGCGGCTGTAATGCGCCTTCATCATCTGGTAGACGCAGCGCGGATGCTGCAGCGTCGGATCGGTTTTGACGTAGCCGTCCTCGCCGATCTGATAGCCCCAGGCGGACTTGTCGTAGCTGCGCTTGTCCGCGTTGTAGCCGGAGAACAGGCCGTTCTCGAAGGTATACGCCTCATTCACCAGGAAGCTGAAGTCGGTGTAGTTCTTCACGTATTCGTGATGAATCCTGTCGTTCGACAGCAGGTAATGGATGATCCCGGCAAGGAAGGCGATGTCCGAGCCGGCGCGGATCGGCGCATAGAAATCGGACACCGCGGCCGAACGGGTGAAGCGCGGGTCGACCACGATCAGGCGCGCCTTGCGCTGCGCCTTCGCCTCGGTCACCCACTTGAAGCCGCACGGGTGCGCCTCGGCGGCATTGCCGCCCATGATCAAAACCAGGTCCGTGTTCTTGATGTCAACCCAATGGTTGGTCATCGCGCCGCGGCCAAACGTCGGGGCAAGACTTGCCACCGTCGGGCCGTGTCAGACACGTGCCTGGTTATCGAATGCGAGCATCCCCAGGCTGCGGACGACTTTGTGCGTCAGGTATCCGGTTTCGTTGCTGGAGGCGGAAGCGGCCAGAAAACCGGTGGTGGTCCAGCGGTTCACGGTGGCGCCGTCCTGGTTGGTGGCCACGAAATTCTTGTCGCGGTCGTCCTTCATCAACCTGGCGATGCGGCTGAAGGCCTCGTCCCAGGAAATGCGCGTCCATTCCCTGCTGCCGGGCGCGCGGTATTCCGGATACTGCAGGCGGTTGGGGCTGCGCACGAAATCGAGCAGGCCGGCGCCCTTGGGGCACAGCGTGCCGCGGTTCACCGGGTGGTCGGGATCGCCCTCGATATGGATGATCTCGGTATGCGCGTTCTTCGCCTTGTCGCCCAGGCTGTACATCAGCAGGCCGCAGCCGACCGAGCAGTAGGGACAGGTGTTGCGGGTCTCGGTGGCGCGGGCGAGCTTGAAGGCCCGCACCTCCGCCAGCGCCTCGCCGGGCGCGAACCCCAGCGCCGCGAGGCTGGAACTGCCGACCCCGGCCGCGCAGATTCTGAAGAACTGTCTTCGGGTCACTTGCATGTTGTTCCCTCCGTTATTTTCATGCGTCGCACCGCATGAAAAAACTATAGGAACAAAAAGCTCCAATGCAACTTGTTTTATCGGCGCGCGCAGGGCTTATGTCGGCTCCCGCCATTTCCCGCCGCAGGCACGCGCGTTCAGACTGCGGCCGACTATGGTCCCCCAGCCTGGCTCTGCGGCAGGTTCACCCCCGCCGACACCAGATAATCGCGCACGTGGCGCAGTTCCTGTTTGGTGCAGGTGTTGCTGTTGTGCGGGCGGTGCAAAAAACCTTCCACCCCGTTCAGCATCACGCGGAAGCTCGCCCCGTGATGCGGCTCCACTTTCGCCCCCAGATGCGTCAGCATCGACTCCACCTCGCGCCAGTGGACATTGCCGCTTACCGGGCCTTCAAAAATGGCGCGCAGCAGGCTCTCATGTTTGTGACTCATGGCAAGGCCTCATGTGAAAACCATTCTTTTTTCAGCATAGAACCCGGGCGGTCACAACGCGAATGATGTCAGCGGGCGGTGCCGTCCGCCCCGCCAACGGGAGCCATGCGCCCGCGCAAAAAGGCTTTCAGGTCTGGCGACGCCAGCGGCCGGCTGAACAGGTAGCCCTGTACCGCCTGGCACCCCTCTTCGCGCAGAAACGCCAGCTGCGCCTCGGTTTCCACCCCTTCGGCCACGATGCCCAGACGCAGGCTGCGCGCCAGTTGAATGACCGCACGGACGATGGCGGCATCGTCCGGATCGGTGGTGACGTCGCGCACGAAGGAGCGGTCGATTTTCAGCCGGTCGACCGCAAAGCGCTTGAGATAGCTGAGCGAGGAATAACCGGTGCCGAAATCGTCGACCGACAGCCGCACCCCAAGCGCCTTGAGCCGACGCACCGTGTCCAGGGTGTTCTCCACGTCCTGCAGCAGGACGGACTCGGTCAGCTCCAGTTCCAGCAGATGCGGCGGCAGGCCGCTTCGCTCGAGCGCCCCCGCTACGGTCTCGACCAGGCCGGCTCGGCGGAATTGCAGGGCCGACAGGTTGACCGACATGGTCAGCTCGGCGCCGTCGGCCTGCCGCAAAGCCTGCGCCTGACGGCAGGCCTCTTCCATCACCCAGGCGCCGATCGACACGATGAGGCCGCAGTCTTCCGCCACCGGAATGAAACGCGCCGGTGCGACTTCGCCCAGATCCGGATTCCGCCAGCGCAGCAGCGCTTCCACGCCGACCACCCGGCCGCTGTCGATTTCCAGCTGCGGCTGATAATGGAGATGGAACTCGGCCTGGAAAAGCGCCCGGTTCAGCCGGTTCTGCAGCAGCAGGTGCTCGTGCGCCTGCCGGTTCATCTGCTCGTCGAAAAAATGGTAAGTGTTGCGGCCCGCGCCCTTGGCGTTGTACATCGCCGCATCGGCCTTCTGCAGCAACGTGTCGAAGCTGCTGCCATCATCGGGGTACAGCGCGACCCCGATGCTGCAGGCGGCATTCAGCTCGTGGCCATTGATTTCCACCGGCTCGGCGAGCTTCACGAGGATTTTGCTGGCGATGCGCTCCACGATTTCCGGGTCCGGGATGTCGTTCAGCAGCAGGATGAATTCATCGCCCCCCTGGCGGCTGATGGTGTCGCTTTCGCGCGTGCAGTCGGACAGGCGGGTGACCACCTGCAGCAGCAGTTGGTCGCCTGCGGCATGCCCCAGCGTGTCGTTTACCCGCTTGAAATTGTCGAGATCGAGAAACAGCATGGCCACCCGCGAGCGGGAACGCTCCGCCATGGCCAGGGCATGTTCGAAGCGGTCGCGCAGCAGAACGCGGTTGGGCAGACCGGTGAGCCCGTCGTGGTGGGCCAGGAACTCGATGCGCGCCTCCGCCTGTCTGCGCTCGGTAATGTCGCGGTCCACCCCCTGGAAGCCGATCAGCCGTCCCGCCTCGTTGAACAAGGGCGAGGCGTTCGATTCGAAGGTGCGATAGCTGCCGTTCCGGTGACGCCAGCGCAACACGACGTTCTGCCAGCCTTGCCGGGTTGACAGGGCATGTTCGAATGTTTCGTGAAACTGCGGCAGGTCGTCCGGATGCACCAGACTGTCGGCCTCCATGGCGAGAAACGCTTCGACCGAATAGCCCAGGTTGGCGACGCCGCGCGGGTTGCAATAGAGATGCCGTCCTTGCGTGTCGCACGACCAGATCCAGTCGGTGGAGTGCTCCGCCATGGCGCGGAAGCGCGCTTCGCTTTCGCGCAGCGCCTCCTCGGCGCGCCTGCGCTCGGTGATATCGATAAAGTTGACCACCGCCCCCACCAGTTCGCCGTTGCGATACATGGGGTGAGACCAGTATTCCACCGGGAAACTGCTGCCGTCCTTGCGCCAGTGCACCTCGTTGTCGACGTGCGTGGATTGGCCTTGCAGAGTGGAGCAGCGAACGTGACACTGCTCCTTGGGGTACGGGCGACCGTCCGGGTAGGTGTGATGGATGAGGCGATGCACGTTCTGGCCGAGCATTTCCTCCTGCGTGTAGCCCAGCATCTCGAGGCAGGCCGGATTCACGAAGGTGCAGAGGCCCTGGGCGTCAACGCCGAAGATGGCTTCGGGCGACGAGTCCAGCAGCAGGCGGAAGCGTTCCTCGCTCTCGCGCAAGGCCGCCAGCGACGCGCGATGGTCGATCGCCACGCCGAGATCGGCGGCCATCATGCCCGATTTTTTCACGGCTGCCGGATCCTGACCTTCCATCAGCAGGGACTTGGCCGCGTTGCGGCGCCGCCGCGCCTCGGCAAGGCCCACCTCCGGATACACCCCCAGGGCCAGCGTCTTGCGCTTGCCGCCAAAGCGGTAATCCAGCCGCCAGTAGCGCGAACCGTCCGGCCGCAGCAGCAGATACATGCCGCCCCCGTCCGCCAGCTTGACCGGTCTGTCGGCAGGCTTTGCCTGACGGATGCGGCTGTCGGTGAGAGGCGTGGCAAGACGGGCCATGGTGCTGGAGGAAGGCGTTTTGACGTGACGGCATTCTACCCATCGGATGCC
>JAJYXA010000457.1 GCA_021791235.1 Pseudomonadota bacterium | reverse complement strand
AGGCCGACTGTTCCAGCCGCGCCCTGCAGATGGCGCGGCAGGCACCATGGGACCTGGTGCTGATGGACATTTCCATGCCCGACCGCAACGGCCTGGAAACGCTGGAGCTCCTGAAAAAGGAGCACCCCGGCATCAAGGTGCTGATGCTCTCCATGTACCGGGAAACCCAGTATGCGGTGCGGGCGCTGAAATCCGGCGCGGCGGGCTATCTCAACAAGCAGAGTGCGCCGGACCAGCTGGTCGACGCCATCCGCCTGGTGGCTTCGGGCAAGAAATACATCAGCGCCGAAGTCGCCCAGGAACTCGCCAGCCAGGTCAGCGGCGAACGCGCCGGCCTGCCGCACGAGGCCCTGTCCAACCGCGAATACCAGACCCTGTGCATGATCGCCTCGGGGCTCACCGTCACCGCCATCGCCGATAAGCTCGCCCTCTCGGTCAAGACCATCAGCATGTACCGCGCCCGCCTGCTGCAGAAAATGCAGATGAAGAACAACTCCGAACTGACGCATTACGCCATCAAGCACGGGCTGCTGGACTGATCGGCCAGAGCCCCCTTGAGCCCTGCCCCTTGATCTTGTTGATCTTGCATCTGTCTTAGAAATACCGGGGTTTTAACGCCCTAATCTGCCCTTCACCCCCTCGGTGCTCCCCCTACCATGCGAGGCATAGTCAATACCCTCTCCGGGCCTGAGCGCCGACATGGCTGAACCAACCGTCAACATCAATCTGGACAATCCGACCGAAGTGGCGCGCGAGACCCTGCGCCGCCTCGCCATGCGCCGGATCGCGCCGACCCCGGACAACTACCAGACCCTGTACGAGGAAATCGTCGGCGTGGCCAGTGCTCCCCCGGCCGACCCCAACCTGCCCTCGGCCGCCACGGCGCTGTCCGGGCTGGTGCTGGACCTCAATCGGCAGTACCCCGAACTGGCTGCCCCCGTGGAAACCCTGAACCAGGCCATCCGCAAGGGCGACTGGACGCTATGCCGCAGGCAACTGGGCCAGATCACCCTGCAGCTCAAACAGCAGACCGAAAGCAGCGGCGGCGGCGAGAATATGGCCCTGCTGCGCGACCTGCTGGCCAAAACCCTGGAATTCGGCGTCGTCACCCAGCTGTCCCACAGCCCACGCCTGGCGGAAAAAGCCCAGGAGCTCGCCCTGGCCGTGCGCGGTGCCAACAGCACCTCCTCCATGCGCGATGCTGCATCCGGTCTGAAATCCCTGTGGGTCGGCATCGAGATGCAGGCCCCGGACGTCCAGCAGCAGCAGGAAATGCTCAAGCGCATCCTGCTGCTGCTGGTGGAAAACATCGGCGAACTGCTCGACGACGACACCTGGCTGCGCGGTCAACTCGATCTGGTGCAAAAAGTCATTACCGGCCCGCTCAGGATCCCGGCGCTGCAGGAGGCGGAAACGCGCCTCAAGGACGTGATCTTCAAGCAGAGCATGGTCAAGCACGGCCTGCGCGAGGCCACCGCCACGCTCAAGGCCACCATGACCACGTTCGTCAGCCGCATGAGCGATGCTGTGGCGGCCAATGACGAATACCAGGGCAAGATCGCCTCTCACATCGAGCGCATCAGCAACACCGAAGACGTGCTGGAGTTGAACCGCATCCTCGAGACCCTGCTGGATGAAACCCGCGCGGCGCAGTCGGATACCCGTCGCGCCCACGAACAGCTGATTCTGGAACGCGACACCGCCCTGCAAGCCGAAGACCGCATCAAGCAGCTGGAAATCGAACTCGCCCAGATGAGCGCGCTCGTACGCGAAGACCCGATGACGCGCAGCCTCAACCGGCGCGGCCTGAACGACGAATTCGCGCGCGAAGCCTCGCGCGCCGACCGCTACGACACCCCCTTCAGCATCGCCGTGCTCGACGTCGACAATTTCAAGGCCCTGAACGACACTCGCGGCCACCAGACCGGCGACGAAGCCCTGATCCATCTGGTCAAGGTGGCGAAGGAAGAGCTGCGCCTCACCGACCACATCGCGCGCCTGGGCGGCGAGGAATTTCTCGTCATCCTCCCCAATACGCTGCTCGACGAGGCTGCGAAAATCATCATCCGCCTGCAGCGCAGCCTCACCAAGAAGTACTTCCTCGACAACAACGAGCGCGTACTGATCACCTTCAGCGCCGGCGTCGCCGAACGCACACCCGGCGAATCGCAGGAAGCTTCCATCGCCCGCGCCGACGCCGCGATGTACCAGGCCAAGCAGAGCGGCAAGAACCGCGTCTGCCTGGCTCCGGAAACGCCTGTCCAGGCCGCGGAATGAAGATCATGCAGATTTTTGAAACCGAAGCCTTAACTTTCTCCAACCCCCGACGATTCCTCACACAACGGCGGTTCATGCAGCCCCAGCGGGCAAACCAACGTTGACGGCACCAGAGCCGGAACCATCGACCCACTAAAGGAGAAACCTCATGGCACAAGTAATCAACACCAACGTTAGCGCCCTGTTCGCCGGCGCAGCACTGAACAAATCGGCAATCGATCTGCAGACCGCCCAGCAGCGCCTGTCTTCCGGCCTGCGCATCAACAGTTCCAAGGATGACTCGACGGGCCTCGGCATCGCCGTCCTGTATGACGCCAAGATCCGCGGCGCGAACATGAACATCCGCAACGCCAACGACGGGATTTCCGCCGCGCAGATCAATGACGGCTACCTGGCCCAGGTTACTGAAAACACCCAGCGCCTGCGCGAAATTTATGTGCAGACTGGCGCTGTCACCAACCAGGAAGCCCTCAAGCTCATCGCTGAAAACACCCGTATTTCAGGACTGGTTACCGCTGACACCGCAGTGACGGTGGATGCGAACGGCGGCACGGCCGGCGGCGCGGGCGGCACGTTCACCTCTGCGACGTCTTACTCCAACCTTGCCGCATTCGACACCGAGCTGGGCGCCATCAACACGGCCCGCTCCAAGTTCGGCGCCGACATGGCATCGCTGTCGTCCGCCGTGGCCAGCCTGCAGACGGCATCGGTGAACTTTTCAGCATCGTACAGCCGGATCATGGATACCGACTACGCTGCCGAAACCGCAGCGCAGGCCAAAAACAACATCCTGCAACAGGCTGGCACCGCGGTCCTGGCGCAGGCCAACCAGAACCCGCAAAACGTGCTGACCCTGTTGCGTTAAGCGGTTAATTGATAGGACCAATCCCCAACCGGACAAGCCGGTTGGGGATTCAGCATGAAGGATATCGCCATGATCATCCAGACGACTAACCTCCCCCCCAATCAAGCCATGCAGCCTGACATGCGTGCGCATGGCGCCGCGTCTGCCAAGACTGTTGCAGAGACTCCCGTCCAGACTGCGCCCCAGCAGCCTTCCGCGCCTCAGCAACCTTCCGCGGAAGAACTGAAAAGCGCGGTGGCAGTCATCAACCAGGCCATGCAACAGGCGAACCAGGCCCTGGAATTCAGCGTGGACACCGACACCCACAAAGTCGTGGTCAAGATGGTGGACACCAGCACGGGCCAATTGATTCGCCAATATCCAACGGAAGAAACCCTTGCAATTTCACGTGGTATCGAACAACTCCAGCAGGGTCTTCTGCTGAAACAAAAGGCTTGAGCCAGGAGGTTCATCATGGCCATTACATCGTCAAGCTCCACCGCGCTCGATGTCCCCACCCTCGTCTCGCAACTGATGGCGGTCGAGCGCCAGCCCATCGACAAGCTCAATACCCAGGTCTCTGACTATCAGGCCAAGATTTCTTCCTTCGGCACGCTCAGCAGCCTGGTTTCGAGTTTTCAAACCGCGGCGGGAACCCTGAGCACCAGCCTGCAGAAACTCGCCGCCACACCGTCCGATCCCACCGCGCTCTCCGCCACGGCAGACAGCACCGCGGTGCCCGGCAACTATTCCGTGAACGTAAGCCAATTGGCGCAGTCGCAAAATCTGATCGCCGCCGGGCAGACCAGCAGCACCACCGCCACCGGCACCGGCACCGCCACCACGATCACATTCGATTTCGGCACCATCAGCGGCGGCACGCTGACCAACGGTGTCTACAGTGGCGCGACCTTTACGTCCAACGGCAGCGGCACCAAGAGCATCACCATCGACAGCACCAACAATACCCTGGCAGGCATACGCGACGCGATCAATGCCGCCGGGATGGGGGTCACCGCGACCATCGTCAACGACGGCAGCGGCACGCCGTACCGCCTCGTGCTGACTTCGACCAGTTCCGGCGTCAGCAACAGCCTCAAGATCACCAGCAGCGGCGGCGACGCCGCCGTCGACAGCCTGCTGGCCTACGACCCGGCCGGCACGCAAAACCTGACGCAGACCCAGGTTGCGCAGAATGCCAACCTCACGGTGAACGGCATCGCGGTCACCAGCGCCTCCAATACGGTCAGCGGCGCCATTCAGGGCGTCACGCTGACGCTCAAGAACACTACCGCCACCCCGGCCAGCCTGACGATTGCGCGCGACACGACAGCCATCAACAGTGCGGCGTCCGCTTTTGTCGACGCTTATAACGCCCTCGCCAGCCAGATCAAGTCCCGCTCCGCCTATGGCACCAGCACCTCGGCAGGCGGCGCCCTGGCAGGCGACGGCACCTTGCGCACGATGCAGGACCAGTTGCGCAGTATCTTCAACACTGCCGCGAGTGGCGGCACCCTGACCTCGCTGGCCCAGGTGGGTATCTCGTTCCAGAAAGATGGCTCGCTGCTGCTGGACAGCACCCAGCTCGACAGCGCACTGGCCGCCAATTTCAGCGATGTAACCAATTTGTTCTCGTCATCGACAGGCTTCGCCACCCGACTGGCAGCCTGGGGCCAGTCCACGCTTACGCCGGGTGGCCTGATCGACACGCGCACGCAGAGCCTTAACGATTCCATCAAAACCCGCAATGACGAGATCGACAAGCTGAACAACCGGATGTCGGCGCTGCAGAAGCAATACACGACCGAATATACCAACCTGAACCTGCTGCTGAGCAATATGAACTCCACCAGCACCTACCTGACCCAGCAGCTGGGCACGCCGACCAAATGAACGCCCCCAGCGCATTTCTGCCCCAGGTGCTGGCCGGTAGCCAGAATAATTAAACGAGGAGGAAGACGTGTACACACGATCCAGCGTTGCCGCCAATACCTATGCCAACGTCGGTCTGGAAACCGGCGTGGTGGCCGCCAGCCCCCACCAGCTGATCGCCATGCTGTATGAAGGCGCAGAACTCGCCGTTCGGATGGCGATCAAGCATATTCAGGAGGGCAACCTGATTAAAAAATCCGCCGCCATCACGCAGGCCAGCGCCATCGTTATGGAGGGCCTGCGCGCAGCGCTCGACCTCAAGCAAGGCGGCGACCTCGCACAGCAACTGGGCGCCCTCTACGACTACATGAACAAGCGCCTGATGCTCGCCCACCTCAACAACCAGACTGCGCCGCTGGACGAGGTGCTGGGGCTGCTGCGCGAGCTTCATGGTGCCTGGCTGCAGATCGCCCCCACCGGCCGTGCCGCATCCCCATCCTCCCATCACTCCATTGCAGCCTGAACCGGAGCCTCTCATGACCAGCAACGAAATGCTCGCCACCTACGAATCGCTCTCCGAACTCACCGGCACCATGCTGAACGCTGCCCGCCAGGGCGAATGGGATCACCTGGCCGCGCTGGAGCAGCGCTGCCAGGGCCACGTCGGCAACCTGATGCAGGCCGCACCGGTGAAGATGAACGAGAACGAGCAGCGCGCCAAGATCGCGATCATCCGCACCATTCTGCAGAACGACGCCCAGATTCGCGCGCTGACCGAGCCGCGCCTGCACGAACTTGAGCAGCGACTGCACATCATGCGCACCGGCCAGCGCAGCGTCGAGGCTTACGGAGCACAGCGGGCCTGATGCCCGTTTCCCATGGTCCCGGTTCAGTATCTGGCCCGCATCCTGGATGTCCCGCTCACGCCGGGCACCTCGGGCCGCCCGCTGTCCGGGCTGGTGCCCGTACAGCCGGTACTGAACGCCACCGAACGCGACCAGGCTGCACCGGCCGCGGTATTCGAACACCTGAGCATCGGGCAGACGCTGACCGGCCTGGTGAAGAGCCTGACCAAGGGCATTTCGCTGGTTGAAATCGAGGGACAGACCGTTGCGATGCGCCTGCCGCAGCAGACGGCGCCCGGCGACACCCTGCGCCTGCGCTTTGCCGGCCACATGCCGCAACCGGTGTTTCTGCTCGAAACGCCCGAGGCCGCCGCCAGCGGGGGGCCGCAGTTGAGCCAGACCGCACGCATGCTGAGCGACATCATGCAGCGCGTGCCCGAACGCATTCTACCCACCCTGACACCGCCTGCCCCTCTGCTCGACCAGCCCGTCACGCAGCCTGCCGAGCTGGCGCTGGCGCTACGCACCGCCGTGGTCCGCAGCGGCCTGTTCTATGAATCCCATCTGGCCGACTGGGTAGTCGGACAGGATAGTCTGGATGGCCTGATGCAGGAGCCGCAAAACCGGCACGCCGCAACAGATTCCGCACGCGCCGCAGCCCCCCCTGCCACTGCGCTGGCCCTGCCCAGCGCCGCCGAGCCCACCGGGGAGAAACCGCCGCTCAATCCCATGCATGCCCTGCTGTCGCAGCAGTTGCAGGTGCTGGAATCGCCGCAATTCGTCTGGCGCGGGGAAGTATGGCCGGGCCAGCCGCTGGAGTGGCAGCTACGCCAGGAAAACGACGCAGAGCCGGGCCATGCGAATGGCGGCGCCGCGCACGACGCCGCGACGGGATGGGAATCCCGGCTCAAGCTGAGCCTGCCGCAACTCGGCACCCTGACCGTGCATATCAAGCTCGATGCGCGGCAGGCATTCAGTATCCGGATGGTTCCGGAACAGCCTGGCGTCGAGGCCCTGCTGCAGCAAAACCAGGGCCAGCTGGCCAAGCGGCTGGCCACGGCGGGCTGCGCGCTCCAGAGCCTCACGGTGCAGCACGATGCCGGCGCCTGACAAGCAACGGGCCGCCGCCGCGCTCGCCTACCGCAGTGGCGATGCGGCGCCGCGCGTGGTGGCCAAGGGGCGCGGGATCCTGGCCGACAGCATCATCGAAAAAGCCCGCGCGTCGGGCGTGTACGTTCACGAATCGCGCGAGTTGCTGGCGCTGTTGATGCAGATCGATCTCGACAGCCACATCCCGCCGCAGTTGTATATTGCGGTGGCCGAATTGCTGGCCTGGCTCTACCACCTGGAAGAATCCGACAAACCGGCGCTACCCAACAATAAAACCTGATCCCGATGCATTCTTCCCCGCAAAACGGCCCCAATGCTGCCGAACACGACGCGCTGCTGGCGCGTTATACCCTGCACTCGCGCACGGAGATTGTCTTCCTGCTGCGCGCGATCCAGAAACGCAAGCTGCTGGTCAACCTCGATCTGCCGGGCAGCCGGCAGATCATCGTCACGTCGGTGCTCGGCGTAAACGAGACCCAGAACATCCTGATCCTCGACAGTGCCCGCGGCGACGCACTCAACCATGAACTGCTGTCGGGCAAGGGCGCGGAGTTCGTCACCCAGCTCGACGGCGTCACCATCACCTTTGCGACCGGCCCGGTGACCTTGTGCGAGTATGAGAAAATGCCCGCGCTGCGCATCGCCCTGCCCAAGTCGATGATTCGCCTGCAGCGGCGCGAGCATTTCAGGGTGCCGCTGCCCATCGCCAATCCGATCAAGTGCATCGTACCGTCCGAGGACGGCGGCGACCCGATTACCACGCATATCGTGGACATCGGCTGCGGCGGCGTGGCGATTGCCGAGACCGGCGGACGCCTCGGCACCGAGACCGGCCGGACGCTGCCCGGCTGCAAACTGCTGCTGCCCGATACGGACGCGATCGTGACCGCCCTCGAGGTGCGCAATTCGGCCCAGATACGCCTGCACAACGGCGCCTTTCAGACCCGCCTGGGCTGCAAATTCGTTAATTTGCCCAACGACATGGCGGCCAAGTTGCAGCGTTTTGTCATGGATATCGAGCGTGCACGGCGAAACAGCCTCTGAGACGCGCGACCACACCTATAAAGATTCAAGGAGACCCCGCCATGCAAACGATCCAGCAGGAAATTGACGAACGGACCAATCTGACCAGCTCCAACAAGCTGGAACTGCTGCTGTTTCGTCTGGGCGACGACCCCAATCTCGAGCGCAGCGAACTGTTCGGCATCAATGTATTCAAGATCCGCGAAATCATCCCCATGCCGGTCATCACGGCGGTCGCCGGGTCGCCCCCGAACATGATGGGCGTGGTCGACCTGCGCGGCCAGATCCTGCCGGTCATCGACCTGCCGGCCGTGGCGGGTTGCACCCCCCGTACCGGGCTGAACATCCTGTTGATCACCGAGTATGCCCGCAGCACGCAGGCCTTTGCCGTCGAATCGGTCGAGGATATCGTGCGCCTCGACTGGCGCCAGGTACTGTCTGCCGAGGGCAACGGTGCCAGCGGGATGGTGACCAGCATCGCCCGCCTGGACGGCGACAACAGCGAGCGCCTGGCCCAGGTGCTGGACGTGGAAACAATCCTGCGCCAGGTCATGCCGCCGAACGAGCAGGACACCTCGCCCGACAACGTGGGGCCCCACGTCGACATCAAGCCCGGTACGGCCATCCTGGCTGCGGACGATTCGCTGATCGCGCGCACCATGATCGAGCAGGGACTCGAGGCCATGGGCCTGCCCTACATCATGTGCAAAACCGGAAAAGAAGCCTGGGACCAGCTGCAGGCCATTTCCACCAAGGCACAGGACGAGGGGAAAACCGTGCAGGACCGGATCGCCCTGGTGCTGACCGACCTGGAAATGCCCGAAATGGATGGCTTTACCTTGACCCGCAACATCAAGCAGGATCCGCGATTTGCCTCGATCCCCGTGGTGATCCACTCCTCCCTGACCGGCTCGACCAACGAGGCGCACATCAGGAAGGTGGGCGCGGATGCCTATGTCGCGAAATTTGTCGCCGAGGACTTGGCGAATGCACTGCGCCAAGCGCTGAAGACCGTGCATTGAGACCCAAGGTACAAGATGCAAGTTACAAGTAGGTCGTCTTTGCTTGCACCTTGATTCTTGCGTCTTGAAGCGCCCGCAACGCGGGAGCGCTCTTTAGATGGCCATGTTCATGATTTCCTGATACGCGGACACCAGCTTGTTGCGTACCTGAACGGTCTGCTGGAAGGCGATACTGGATTTCTGCAGGGAAATCATCGCGTCGGAGAGGCTGACAGTACTGTCCCCCATCTCGAAGCGCTCGGCCAGCTTCTGCGACTGCAGCTGGCTCTGGTTGACCTGGTCGAGCGAGGATTTCAGGGCCGACTGGAAATCGACCGCGCCCGAGGCCGGTTTGGCCTGCAGACCGCTGTCGCTTATGGGATTGGCGCCCGCAGGGGTGGCCCGGGCCGCGGCCGCCTTCAGTTGCGCCACCATCGCCTCGATCCTGCTGGTATCGATCATGCCTACGCTCATCGTGTCCTCCTTGCCTGCTCAGGCGGTTTTCCACGTGCCCACCTTATCAGGCCGGCGGCAAGCCATAAGCGCAATAAGCGCCCGAAACCGGCTTCTATTCCCCCGATTGAAATACCGGGCGCTGCCGATAATTCCATCACACAGAGAAATCCTCATGGGACAACACGAGTGAACATGGCAATCAGAATCCAGGCGCCCCATGACGCCAGCACAATGGGGGCAAGATAATGGCGGGTGCAGGTGAAATGGTGGTTCCGGCCAACGTCATGGACTTCACGCGGACAGCCGGTGGACGAAAAATCATGCTGATGCTGGGCGTGGCCGCGGTGATCGCGGTCATGGCGGCCGTCTGGATGTGGGGACGGCAGCCCGATTATCGCGTGCTGTTCTCGAACTTCAACGATCGGGATGGCGGCGAGATTGTCGCCCAGCTCGAGAAAATGAACATCCCCTACAAATATGCCGAAGGCGGCATCGCCCTCATGGTGCCTGCCGACCGCGTCCACGACGCACGCCTGAAACTGGCTGCGCAGGGGCTGCCCAAAGGCGGCAACGTCGGTTTCGAACTGATGGAAAACCAGAAGCTGGGGGCTTCCCAGTTTCTCGAGCAGGTCAATTTCCAGCGTGCCATGGAAGGCGAGCTGGCCCGTTCGATCGAATCCCTCTCCGCGGTGCAGGCCGCGCGCGTGCACCTGGCCATGCCCAAGGACTCGGTCTTCGTCTCCGAGCAGAAACAGCCCACCGCCTCGGTGCTGCTCAACCTGCATCCCGGCCGCGTGCTGGATGCCCAGCAGGTGAGCGCCATCGTGCACCTGATCGCCAGCAGCGTCCCCGAACTGTCGCCGAAGAATGTGACCGTCGTCGACCAGAACGGCAACCTGCTGACCGATACGGCCAGGGCGGCCAGCGCCAACGGCATGGATCCGAGCCAGATCAAGTACGTGCAGGATTACCAGCAGAACGTCGTCAAGCGGATCGAATCCATCATCAGCCCCATCGTCGGCCCCGACAACGTGCGTGCCGAAGCGACGGCCGACATGGATTTCTCGCACAGCGAACAGGCGGTCGAATCCTACAAGCCGAACCAGACGGCCGATGCCATGGCCATCCGCAGCCAGCAAACCAGCGAGTCGATGAACGGCTCGGCCAATCCGGCCGGCGTACCGGGCGCGCTCACCAACCAGCCGCCGGCACCCGCCACCGCACCGATCACGGCCCCCGGGCAGAAACCCCCTGCCGCCGCCGTGCCGGCCGCACCGACCACCACCACGCACAAGGATTCCACCGTCAACTATGAGGTCGACAAGACCATCCAGTACGTGCAGAAGGCGGGCGGCGGCCTGAAGCGCCTGTCGGTGGCCGTGGTCGTCAACTACAGGAAGACCGTCGACAAATCCGGCAAGGTCGCGATGAAGCCGCTGAGCGCGGCCGAGACCGCCCAGATCACCAACCTGGTCAAGGAAGCCATGGGCTACAACCAGGAGCGGGGCGACACCCTCAACGTGGTGAACAGCCCCTTCGCGAGCGAGACACCGGAAACCATTCCCGACGTGCCGATGTGGAAGCAGCCCGAGACCATCGAACTGGGCATGCAAACGGGCAAGTACCTGCTGATGGCCATAGCGCTCGTCATTCTGTATCTGAAGGCCGCCAAGCCGTTGCTGAAGAAGCTCTCCGAGATGCCCGCACTGCCCGCGCCTGACCAGCATGCGCACCTGCAGCACGGTACCCATGGAGAAATGATTGCGCTCCCCGGCCAGCGCAACTACCAGGAAAATCTCACGCGGGCCCAGAAGCTGGCCAGCGAGGATCCGCGCGTCGTCGCCAACATCGTCAAAACCTGGGTAGGCAGCCATGAGTGAAAACGGCATCACCAAAGGCGCAATCCTGATGCTCGCGCTGGGCGAGGAAGGCGCGGCGGAAGTCATGAAATATCTGGGGCCGCGCGAAGTGCAGAAGCTGGGCGAAGCGATGACCAGCATGAAGGCCATTCCGCAGGAAGAGGTCGAGAGCGTGCTGCATGACTTCAACAACGTGGCCGACCAGAATTCCTCGCTGGGACTGGACTCGGACGACTACATCCGCAGCGTGCTGAAGAAGGCGCTGGGCGACGACAAGGCCAACTCGCTGCTCAACCGCATCCTCGGCGGCGGCGGCGATGCCAGCGGGATCGAAAGCCTGAAGTGGATGGACGCCGAATCGGTGGCCGACCTCATCCACAACGAACACCCGCAGACCATCGCGACCATCCTGGTGCATCTGGAGCGCGACCAGGCCTGCGAGGTGCTGGGCTGCTTCACCGAACGCCTGCGCAACGACGTGCTGCTGCGCATCGCCACGCTCTCCGGCGTGCAGCCGGCCGCCCTGCGCGAACTCAACGACGTGCTGACCAAGCTGCTGTCCGGCAGCGACGTGCTGAAGAAGCAGCCGATGGGCGGCACCCGCGCGGCGGCCGACATCCTCAACTTCATGAGCGGCGACAACGAGCAGTCCGCCATGGACTACCTGAAGAGCTACGACCCCGACATGGCGCAGAAGATCATGGACGAGATGTTCGTGTTCGAGAACATCATGGACATCGAGGACCGCGGCATCCAGCTGCTGCTGCGC
>JAJYXA010000382.1 GCA_021791235.1 Pseudomonadota bacterium | reverse complement strand
GGGGCGGTGATTGTGGGCGCCGACAGCTTTTCCGTGCGCAAGGGCAAGCCCGCCTATGTCGAGGCCTACCAGACCCGGGACGGCAAGAAAAAACGGATCGGCTACGTCTTCCTGTCCACCGACATCGTCGACATTCCGGCCTATTCCGGCAAGCCGGTGGTCACCCTGATCGGCATGGATACCCGGGGCAGGATTACCGGCGCCAGAATCCTGCGCCATAGCGAGCCGATTCTCCTGCTGGGCATTCCCGAAGCCGAGCTGACCAAATTCATCATGCAGTACGTGGGCAAGTTCGTCGGCGACAGGATCGAGATCGGCAAGGCGGACGCAAACCAGGGCTATATCGGGCTGGACGCCATTACCGGCGCGACGGTGACGGTGATTGCGCAGAATCAGGTGATGCTGCGCAGCGGCATTGAGATCGCCCGGCAGGTGGGCATCATCGAGCCCGTCGTCCGGGCACAGGCAAGATTTACCGGCATCGCCGATAAACCGGACTGGGACGGCCTGGTGAAGGAAGGCAGCGTCCGGCGCCTGGTCGTGTCGCCGGCCCAGGTGGGGAGCACGGGAAACACGCCGTTCGTCGACCTGCACTTCGGTTACCTCAATGCGCCGGCGATAGGCAGGAGCGTGCTGGGCGAGCAGGGCTACGCCAGCCTGATGGCGCGGCTGGAGCCCGGCGAACACGCGATTTTCATCATCGCCCGCGGCACGGCATCGTTCAAGGGGTCCGGCTTCGTGCGCGGCGGCATCTATGACCGCATCCAGGTATCGCAGGACATGGACACCTTCACCTTCCGCGACCTGGATTACCTCAACCTGTACGGCATCGAGGCCGCAGGCGCGCCGGCCTACAACGAATCCGGCATCTTCATCATCCGTTCGCCGTCCTTCAGCGCGGCCTATCCCTGGAGCCTGGTGTTCCTCGCCAACAAGGTCGACCGCCAGACCGGCGCCCGGACTTTCGTCCATTTCGACCGGGAATACTGGCTGCCCAGCCGCTACCTGGAAGGAGGGCGTCCCAAAATCGTCATGCCGGATGCGCCGTGGGTGCGGATCTGGAAGATGCGCGCGGTCGAAATCGGCTGGTTTGCCGCGCTGCTGATTGCCGTGGGCCTGGTCTATGCGAACCGCGACCGCCTCACCCGGCGCGCGACCCACCGCAACAAGTGGCCGGTCAACCTCTTCAAGTACGGCGCATGGGCGATCAGCATCGGCTTTGTCGGGTTTCACCTGATGGCCCAGCCCTCCATCACCCAGGTGCTGACCTGGTTCCACGCCCTGTTCTTCCAGTGGAAATGGACGCTCTTTCTGTCCGATCCGTTCATTTTCCTGTTCTGGATTTTCATTATCGTCACCGTGTTCGTGTGGGGGCGCGGCCTGTTCTGCGGCTGGCTGTGCCCGTTCGGCTCGCTCTCGGAACTGCTCTACAAGATCGGCGGCGCGATCGGCCTCAAGCGCTTCCAGTTCAGGCTGCCCGCCCCCCTGCATGACCGCCTGAAGTGGGTGAAATACGCGGTGTTCGCCGGCCTGCTGGCGGTATCCGTCTTCTCCATGGGGTGGGCGGAAATGCTCGCCGAAGTGGAGCCGTTCAAGACCACGTTCCTGGTCGGCCTGTTCAGCCGCAGCTGGCCGTACACCCTGTTCGCGGCCGGCCTGCTGGGACTGTCGATCTTCATCGAGCGGCCGTTCTGCAAATACCTGTGCCCGCTGGGCGCGGCGCTGGCAATGCCGTCGACCTTCCGCTGGTACGGCCTCAAGCGCAAACAGGAGTGCGATACCTGCAAGGCCTGCGCGGCCGGTTGCGGCTCGCAGGCCATCGACCGGGACGGCCGCATCGATCATCGCGAATGCCTGCACTGCCTCGACTGCATGGTGCTCTATACCGACGTCCATGCCTGCCCGCCCCTGGCCATGGAACGCAAGCGCCGTAGCAGGGCCGGTCTTCCGCTGACGCCGATCGGCGCGGACGGCTACTTCATTCCGATCACGCCGGCGCCGGCCGATGCCGTGCGCCCGGCTCAGCAGGAACGGATTTCCGGAGCGAGCGGCAGGGTTGACCCGAGAATGCCCACCGACCCGGCCAAACCGCCGTATTCCGCCGAAAAAAGCGTGTCGGCACGGATTGCGGCGGAAGTCTGGGACCACCTGTGGCCCTGGAGCCGCCGCGGCTTCCAGCGCCAACGGGCGCTCCAGGCCGCAGGCCTCGCCATTGGCCTGGCCGCCGGCGTGGCCTGGGTGCTCGCCGCCACCGGCCACCTGCAGGCGGGCGCGGTCATCGGCTGGTGGTTCGGCTGGAGCGTGTTCGAGGTTGCCGTGCGCCTCGGCTCCAAGCCTTATGTCAAGGATGGGCCGTGGTGGAGCCAACGCTACCGGGTTGCCAAGGCCATGGACATGATCAGCTACGTCGGCTTCAAGAACCTACTGATCGGCGCCACGCTGTTCATCGCGCTCAAATCCATGGGACTGCTGGCGCTGTGAGCGGCGTCCCCGCCATGCGATGGCTGCTTGTCTGGATCGTGCTGTTCGCCGGCCCGGTCGCGGCGGCAACGTGGCGGGTGGCGCCGGGCGAGTCGATCCAGGCGGCACTCGATCGCGCGGCCGCGGGCGACACCGTGGAAGTGGCGCGCGGCCGCTACGAGGAAAACCTGCGCATCGACAAGCCGCTGACCCTGCGCGGGCTGAACCGGCCCACGGTGAGCGGCGGACTCCGGGGCGACACCCTCCGCGTGAGCGCCGCGGATGTGACGATCGAGGGCCTGATCGTGATCGACTCGGGGGACAGCCTGCGCGACCAGAACGCCGGCATCTACATCCAGCCCGGCGCGCACCGCGCGGTGGTGCGCAATTGCGACCTGAGCTACAACCTGTTCGGCCTGTGGATCGAAAAAGCCAACGACGTGCGCATCGAAAACAACCTCATCGCCGGCAAGCGCGATTACCGCTCCTCCCAGCGCGGCAACGGTATCCAGCTCTACAACACGACCGGCGCGCGCATCGTCGGCAACAACATCGGCTTCGTCCGCGACGCCATCTACGTGGACGTCTCGCACCGTGCCGTCTTCCGCGGCAACCGGCTGCACCACAGCCGCTACGGCACGCATTACATGAATTCCTACCACAACCTGTGGGAAGACAACGACGTCTACCTCAACCGCGGCGGGCTCGCGCTGATGGAAGTGCGCGACCAGGTCGTGCGCAACAACCGCGCCTGGGGCAATTCCGATCACGGCATCATGCTGCGCACCATCCAGGACACCGTCGTGGAGCACAACGTGGTGGCCGGCAATGCGCGCGGTTTTTTCATTTACGATGCCGAGTACAACACGCTGCGCGGCAATCTGGTGGTCGACAACCTCGTCGGCATGCATGTGTGGGCCGGGTCGAAGAACAACCAGGTCGAGCGCAACGCGTTCGTCGCCAACCGCGAGCAGGTCCGCTATGTCGCCGCGCGCGACGAGGTGTGGGGGGAAAAGGAAGGCAACCACTGGAGCAATTACCTGGGCTGGGACCGCAACGGGGACGGCATCGGCGACGTGCCTTACGAGGCGAACGACCTGGTCGACCGGCTCGCCTGGCGCCACCCGATGATGAAGCTGCTGCTCGCCAGCCCCGCCGTGCAGACCCTGCGCATGGTGGGCCGGCAGTTTCCCCTGCTGCGCGCCCCCAGCATCGTGGACCCGAACCCGCGCATGCGGCCCGATACCGACCATTGGAGAACCTGGCTTGGAAAGCATTACCCCGGCGCCCGCTGACACCCGCCCCGCTTCGGACGCCGAACCGGTCGTCGTCTCGCGCGCCGCCACCAGACATTACGGTGCGGTGCGCGCGGTCGACGGCGTCGATCTCGACATCCGCCGCGGCGAGCTGTTCGGATTGATCGGCCACAACGGCGCCGGCAAGAGCACCCTGTTCAAGCTGATGCTCGGCCTGATCCCGCTCGGTTCGGGCGAAATTCGCATCGGCAACGCGTCGGTCGCGGGCAGCGGCTTTCGCGCGGTGCGGCGCACGATCGGCTACCTGCCGGAAAACGTGGTTTTTTACGACAACCTGACCGGACTGGAAACCCTGCAATTCTTTTCGCGGCTGAAGGGCGCGCCGTTGGGCGAATGTCTTCCGGCGCTCGAGCGCGTCGGCCTGATCCATGCGGCCAAACGGCGCGTCGGCGAATACTCCAAGGGCATGCGCCAGCGGCTCGGCTTTGCCCAGGCGCTGCTGGGCCGGCCGCGCATCCTGTTTCTCGACGAACCGACCACCGGACTGGATCCGGAGGCCATCCGAGAGTTCTACGCGATCCTGCGCGGGCTCCGGGCGGAAGGCGTGACGATGGTGCTGACCTCGCACATCCTCGCCGAAATCCAGGAGCGGGTCGACCGCCTCGCCATCATGGCTGCCGGCAGAATCCAGGCCACCGGGACGGTCCAGGCGCTGCGCGAGCAGATGGATCTGCCGCTGTGGTTCGACATCCGGCTCGCCCCCGGCGACTTCGACGCCGTGCGCGCCGTCCTCGGCCGCCTGCCGGTCAGCGCCATCGAGGCGCGCGACGGCCACATTGCGGTGCAGTGCCGCCGCGAAGCCAAGATGACGGTGCTCGAAGCCCTCGCCGCCCTCGACGGCAAGGTGCTCGACCTGCATGTGCGCGAACCCTCGCTCGAAGACGTGTTCTTCGGATTTTCCGATTAAGATCAAGAGGCGCCGCCCATGGAACTCGCACAAGTCGCCACCCTCGCCGGCAAGGAATTCCGGGACCGCATCCGCAACCGCTGGGTGCTCGCCGTGGCGCTGGTATTTACCGCGTTCGCGCTGGTCATCGCCTATTTCGGCGGCGCGCAGCAGGGGGCGGTCGGCTTCCGCTCGATCGAATTCACCATCGCCAGCCTGGTCAGCCTGGTGATCTACCTGATTCCGCTGATCGCGCTGATCCTCGGCTCGACGCCATCGTCGGCGAACGCGAGCGCGGCTCGCTCGACCTGCTGCTGTCGATGCCGATCACCCGCTTCGAACTGCTGCTGGGCAAATACCTCGGCCTGGCGGCTGCCCTGACATTTTCCACCGTGGCAGGCTTCGGCCTGGTCGCCATCGTGCTGGCCGCGCAACTCAATCCGGATGCGCTGTTCCACTACGCCGGCTTCGTGTTCAGTTCCGTCCTGCTCGGCCTGGCCTTCCTCAGCCTGGCGGTCATGGTGTCGGCGTTCGCCCCGGACCGGACCCGTGCCTCGGGCCTGGCGATCGCGCTGTGGTTCTTCTTCGTGCTGGTGTTCGACCTGCTGCTGCTGGGCGCGCTGATCGTCACCGGCGGCAGCTACGGCGGCGGGATTTTCCCCTACCTGATGCTGGCGAACCCGGCCGACGTGTTCCGCATTCTCAACATTTTCGCCCTCGACGACGTGCGTACGCTGTACGGACTGGCGACCGTTTTTCCCCGCGCGCTGGCCGATCCCGGGCTGCTGGGCCTGGTGATGGCCGCCTGGATCGTCGCACCGCTGGGGATTGCCACCTGGAGATTCCGCCTATGAACCCTGTACGACATCCACGCATCCTGGCCGTCCTGGCCGTCGCTGCGCTCGCGGCCTGCGGGCAGCAGGCCGATACCGCGACCGCGCCCGTTCCGCTGGAGATCACCCGCGGCACCGCCTGCGAGCTCGACGGCATGCTGCTTGCCGACTATCCCGGCCCCAAGGCGCAGATCCATTACGCCGGACAGGCGGAGCCGGCTTTCTTCTGCGACACGGTGGAAATGTTCCACCTCATCCTCAATCCCGAGCAGGCCCGGGCCGTGCGCGGCCTGTTCGTGCAGGACATGGGCCAGGCCGACTGGAACGAGCCCCGCGGCCACTGGATCGATGCGAAGACCGCGTATTTCGTCCACGGCAGCAAACGGCGGGGCTCGATGGGGCCGACCATCGCCAGCTTCGCGCGTGAAGCGGACGCGGCGAAATTCGCCGCCGAATACGGCGGCAAGGTGCTCCGTTTCGCCGACATCACGCCCGAACTGGTGGCGCTGGACGGCGGCGCGCTTCACGACAGCGGGATGTAGTCATGGCGAATTTTTTCGGAAACCTGGCGTACGGCGCGGCGATGGAACTTGAACAGCTGGCGCAGCTGATCCATGAACTGCGCGAGAACCGCAATGCCGTGCTCAAACATTACGAAGCGGCGGACGAGGCGGCGCTGCTGGCGCGGATCCGCAGCGGCGCCGTGGCCGAACATCCCGCTTACGAATACCACCTGGCGGCCCGGATTCTCGCCGACACCCTGGAAACGGCCCGCGCCGTGGCCACCGAACGCATGCAGGAGGCCGGCCGGACATGAGCCTTCATCTTGAACTCGGTGCCATGGTCGAACAGGTTTTCGGCAAGCAGCTCGATTCCCCGGTCGAACAGAAGCAGGACGCCCTGATCGTCCGCCTGAAAAACGGCGTGACGCTGACCGTGCGCTATGCCGCGCCCGACGCCTATTCGATGCAGTGGACCCATGGCGATGCCGGGGCCGGCATCGACACCGCGCCCCTGCATCACGGACTCGCAAGCTTCCCCAACCACTTTCACGACGCCGGCGGCGTCGTCGCGGCGGACCCGATCACGCATCCCGGGGCGCCCCCCGGAGACAACCTGCAACGGCTGATCCGCGCCCTGCTCGACGATCCGGCGCTCGCATCGAGCGCATAGCCTGGCGCGCGCCGGCCACACAAAAAAAAGAACGGGGGAGATGCCATCTCCCCCGTTCTTTTTTTGCGGAAACGTCCGGTTTAGCGCTTGCTCACCATGAAGTCCACCGCAGCCTTGACTTCCTCATCCGTCAGCGAGGCAGCGCCGCCGCGCGCGGGCATCATGCCTTTTGCGCCCGTGAACCCTTCGATCGCATGTTTGTAGAGCACGTCCATGCCCTGCGCGGCGCGGGCGCCCCAGTCTGCCTGGTCGCCGGGTTTCGGCGCACCGGCCACGCCGGCCGCGTGACACATTGCGCAGGTCTTGCTGTAGACGCCCTTGCCCAGCGTGTTCTCGGACACGGCCGGCGCTGCCGCCTCTGCCGGTGCCGGTGCCTCTGCCGGTGCCGGAGCGGACGTCTCCGGCGCGCTGCGCTCCTGCTTCCCGCAGGCGCTCAGCAAAGCCGCAAGCGAAACGGCCAGAACGAGTGTTGCTGCCTTTTTCTGCATTGAAATCTCCTGTCGTGGGGGGAAATTCGTGGGGGGAAATTGAAAGCCCCGAATGGGGAAGGGCGATGCGGCGGTTGCTTGACGTCGCCATGTGAAAGCCGGGACCGGATGTATCGACGGTTCGAATATAGCATGCCTCCCTCCGCCAATCCCCGGGAGACAAAGGTCTACCTCAAGTGCGCCGGACATGCCGCGCGGTGCCGGAGAATCCCCACCCAATCCCCACCAAAACATGAAGTTGGCGTTCTATCACCCATACCCCTTAGGGGGTAGTTATCCGATTCCGGCACGGAATACCCCGTCTTCCAATACCCGCGTGGACGCATACACTTGCCTCATGCATTTCGGATCGCCAAGTCTTTAACAGACCGTAAAGGATGCAACATGGCCACCCAGACCCAGAAGCAGATTTCCGTGCTCACCCTCAGCACGCTGGCGTTCACCACGTGTTTCGCCGTGTGGGTGATGTTCTCCATCATCGGCATTCCGATCAAGGCCACCCTCGGCCTGAACGAAACCCAGTTCGGCCTGCTCGCCGCCACCCCCATCCTCACCGGTTCGCTGATCCGCCTGCCGCTCGGCATGCTCACCGACAAGGTCGGCGGCCGCATCGTGTTCTTCGTGCTGATGATTTCGACCGTCGTCCCGATCTGGCTCATCAGTCTCGCCACCGCGTACTGGCACTTCCTGGTGCTCGGCCTGTTCGTCGGCGTGGCCGGCGGCTCCTTCTCGGTCGGCATCTCCTATGTCGCGCGCTGGTTTCCCAAGAAGCGTCAGGGTTTTGCAATGGGCATCTTCGGCGCCGGCAATGCCGGCGCGGCGGTGACCAAGTTCGTCGCGCCGGCGCTGGTGGTGGCTTACGGCTGGCAGGCGGTGCCGCAGGTGTACGCCGTCGCCATGCTCGCCATGGCCATCCTGTTCTGGATCTTCACCTACACCGACACCGCGCACCATGTGCCGGGCCGGATCACCATCAAGCAACAGCTTGCCGCGCTGAAGGATCCCAACGTCTGGAAGCTGTGCCAGTACTACTCCATCGTGTTCGGCGGCTACGTCGCGCTGAGCCTGTGGATGACCAAATACTACATTACCGAATACGGCTTCGGCATGCAGACCGCCGCGTTGCTGGCCGCCATTTTCGTGCTGCCGTCCGGGGTGATCCGCGCCATGGGCGGCTGGCTGTCCGACAAGTTCGGCGCGCACAGGATGACCTGGTGGGTGATGTGGGTGTCCTGGGTCTGCCTGTTCCTGCTTTCGTACCCGCAAACCGAAATGGTCGTCCAGACCACCAAGGGCGAAATGTCGCTGCACCTCGGACTCAACGTCTGGCTGTTCACTGCCCTGCTGTTCACCCTCGGCATCGCCTGGGGTTTCGGCAAGGCCAGCGTGTTCAAGTACATTTCCGACGAATACCCCGACAACATCGGCGTCATCTCCGGCATCGTCGGCCTGATCGGCGGCCTCGGCGGCTTCGTCCTGCCCATCCTGTTCGGCGCCATCGTCGACCTCACCGGCATCAACAGCGGCATCTTCATGCTGATGTACGGCGTCACCTGGGTGTCGCTGATCTGGATGTATCTGACCGAAGTGCGCAAGGTGCCGATGATCCGGACGGCCGCAACCGACACCCTCGAATAATTCCCGACCTTTCCAACCCAGGAGCAACTCATGCCCACCAATATCAAGGAATGGAACCCGGAAGACCCGACGTTCTGGGAGACCACCGGCAGGAAGATTGCCTACCGCAACCTGTGGATCTCGGTGCCGAGCCTGCTCAACGGCTTCGCCATCTGGCTCATGTGGGGAATCATCACCGTGCAGATGCTGAATCTCGGCTTCCCCTTCAGCAAGGAGGAGATGTTCACCCTGACGGCCATTTCCGGCCTGGCGGGCGCAACCCTGAGAATTCCTGCCTCGTTCTTCATCCGCATCGCCGGGGGGCGCAACACCATCTTCCTGACCACGGCCCTGCTGATGATTCCCGCCATCGGCACCGGCATCGCGCTACAGGACAAGACCACGCCGCTGTGGGTGTTCCAGTTGCTGGCGCTGCTCTCCGGCATCGGCGGCGGCAACTTCGCCTGCTCCATGTCGAACATCAGCACCTTCTTTCCCAAGCGTCTGCAAGGCACCGCGCTGGGCATCAACGCCGGCCTCGGCAACTTCGGCGTCACCACCATGCAGATCCTGATCCCGCTGGTGATGACGGCCGGCATCTTCGGCGCCGCCGCGGGGAGTTCGATGGAACTGTTGAAGGACAGCGGCTGGATCTTCGGCAAGATTCTCGCCGGGACCCCGACCTACATCCAGAACGCCGGTTTCGTCTGGCTGATCTTCCTGGTGCCGCTGGCCTTCCTCGGCTTCTTCGGCATGAACAACCTGCTGACGGTCACGCCCAACATCGGCTCCACGATCAGCGCCTTCGCCAAGATCCTCTGGCTGTACGGCCTGGCCTTCCTCACCGCGGCGCTCGGCCTGTATCTTTATCTGCCTGCGCCCACCGGACTCGGCCTGTTGAACATGTGGGTGGCGCTGCCGCTCATCATGATCGCCACCCTGCTGGTGATGAAGCTCGCCGCCTTCGGCGAGATGAAGGGCAACATCGCCAAGCAGTTCGAGATTTTCAGGAACAAGCACACCTGGTCGATGACCGCGCTCTACGTCGTCACCTTCGGTTCCTTCATCGGCTTCTCGATGGCGCTGCCGCTGTCGATCACCGTCATCTTCGGCGACAGCCATGCGCTTGATGCCGCCACCGGTCTGTGGACGCACGTCAAGAACCCCAACGCGCCTTCCGCGCTGCAATACGCCTGGATCGGCCCCTTCGTCGGCGCGCTGATCCGGCCGGTGGGCGGCTGGATTTCAGACAAGGTCGGCGGCTCCATCGTGACCCAGATCATCTCGGCCATCATGGTCGCCGCTTCCGCCTACGCCGGCTACATCATGATGCAGGCCTACCAGTCGGCCACGCCCGAGGTGTTCTTCACCCAGTTCCTCGTCACCTTCGTCGTGCTGTTCGCCGCCACCGGCATCGGCAACGGCTCGACCTTCCGCACCGTCGGCGTGGTGTTCGACCGCGTGCAGGCCGGCCCGGTGCTGGGCTGGACCTCGGCGGTTGCCGCCTACGGCTCCTTCATCGCCCCGGTGGTAATCGGCGAGCAGATCAAGGCCGGCACCCCCGAAAACGCCATGTACGGCTTCGCCGTCTTCTATGCCGTGTGCCTGGTGCTGAACTGGTGGTTCTACCTGCGCAAGAATGCCTATATCAAGAATCCGTGAATAGGGACTAGGAGCTTGGAACTGGGGGCTAGGGTTTGTGCGAAAGCGCACAAAACAATGTTCCCTAACTCCTAGCCCCTAACTCCTAACCCCTAGACAAGCGACTGTAAGGAGCAAAACAATGAGTCACTTCCTCGACCGACTGACCTTCTTCAGGAAGACCGTCGCCGAATATTCCAACGGCCACGGCGTGGTCAGCAACGAAGACCGCAGCTGGGAGAACGCCTACCGCAGCCGCTGGCAGCAGGACAAGGTGGTGCGCTCCACCCACGGGGTGAACTGCACCGGGTCGTGCAGCTGGAAAATCTTCGTCAAGAACGGCCTCATCACCTGGGAAATCCAGCAGACCGACTACCCGCGCACCCGCCCCGACCTGCCCAACCACGAGCCGCGCGGCTGCCCGCGCGGCGCCAGCTATTCCTGGTATGTGTATTCGGCGCAGCGCGTGAAATATCCGCTGATCCGCGGCCGCCTGATGGAAATGTGGCGCGAGGCGAGGAAGACGATGGACCCGGTGGAAGCCTGGAAATCGATCAGCCAGAACCCCGAGAAGGCCAAACGCTACAAGTCGATCCGCGGCCAGGGCGGCTTCGTGCGCGCCAAGTGGGACGAGGTGACGGAGATCATCGCCGCCTCCAACGTCTTCACCATCAAGGAATTCGGCCCTGACCGCATCTACGGCTTCTCGCCGATTCCCGCCATGTCGATGGTGAGCTACGCGGCCGGCTCGCGCTACATGTCGCTGATCGGCGGCGTCTGCGGCTCCTTCTACGACTGGTACTGCGACCTGCCGCCGTCGTCACCCCAAGTGTGGGGCGAGCAGACCGACGTGCCGGAATCGGCCGACTGGTACAACTCGACCTATCTGATGGTGTGGGGCTCCAACGTGCCGCAGACGCGCACGCCCGACGCCCACTTCTACACCGAGGTGCGCTACAAGGGCACCAAGACCGTGGCGGTATCAAGCGACTTCGGCGAGATGGTGAAATTCGGCGACATCTGGCTGGCGCCCCGCCAGGGCACCGACGCCGCACTGGCGCTGGCGATGGGCCACGTCATCCTGTCCGAATTCCACGTCAGGAACCGCAGCGAGTATTTCGATTCCTACTGCCGCCAGTACAACGACATGCCGATGCTGGTGATGCTGAAGGAGCACGAAGGCACGCTGATCGCCGACCGCACCCTGCGCGCCTCCGACCTCACCGGCAACATGGGACAGGACAACAACCCCGAGTGGAAGACGGTGATCTACGACGAGAACACCGGCTATCTGGTGGCGCCCAACGGGTCGATCGGATTCCGCTGGGGCCAGTCCGGCGCATGGAACCTGGAAATGCGCGATGGTTACTCCGGCAAGGACGTGAAGCCGCAGATCACCCTGCTCGGCAGCCACGACGAAGTGGCCGAGGTGGCCTTCCCCTATTTCGGCGGCGACGACCATCCGGAACTGCTCACCCGCAACCTGCCGGTCAAGGTGATCAGCGTCGGCGGCCGCGACGTCCGCGTCGCCACCGTCTACGACTTGACGCTGGCCAACTACGGCGTCGACCGCGGCCTCGGCGGGCCGAACCTCGCCGCCAGCTACGACGACGACGTGCCCTACACCCCGGCCTGGGCCGAGAAGCACTGCGGCGTGCCGCGCGCCGACATCATCACGGTGGCGCGCGAGTTCGCCGACAACGCCGACAAGACCCACGGCAAGT
>JAJYXA010000218.1:9498-12219 GCA_021791235.1 Pseudomonadota bacterium | reverse complement strand
CTAGAACGGGATGTCGTCCTCGAAATCGTTGAAGCCACTGCCGGCCGGGGCTTGCGCCGCGGGCTTGGCGGCGACGCCGGCCGACTGCGCCGGCCGCTCGTCGGCCTGGCCGCTGCCCTGGCGACTGCCCAGCATCTGCATGGTGTCGGCGATGATCTCGGTGGTGTATTTCTCCACGCCTTCCTTGTCGGTCCACTTGCGCGTCTTCAGCGAGCCCTCGATATAGACCTGCGAGCCCTTCTTCAGGTACTGGCCGGCGATTTCGGCCAGCTTGCGGTAGAAGACGATGCGATGCCATTCGGTCGCCTCCTTCTTCTCGCCGCTGTTCTTGTCCTTCCAGGTGTCGGTCGTGGCCAGCGTGCAGTTGGTCACCGCTTCGCCGTTGGGCATGTAGCGGGTCTCCGGATCGCGGCCGAGATTGCCCACCAATATCACTTTATTCACCGATGCCATTTCAATTCTCCTTGTCGATTCAACCTTGTCGATTCAAGCTTGCAGCAATCTGTTCGCGCCGGCCTCGTCCCAACCGCTCATGCGCACCTTCAAATAGGCCACCCCCTCGTCGGCGATGACCATCGCCTCGGTCACCCCATCGACCGCCGCCAGAGCGGCGGAGAGCCTCTTCGCGCGCGCCTCGTCCAGGTCGCCGACGACGTGGCGCATCAGGGTCCGCACCTGCGGTGGCGGCGTCATCGACAAGGCCAGGAGCAGCCAGACCAGCCCCAGGCCGGTGGCGAAGACGAACACCGCGGAACGGCTCACGTGCTGGGCCAGGAAGCCGCCGAAGGCGCCGCCCAGGAACAGGCCGAGGAACTGGAAGGTGTTGTAGACGCCGATGGCGGTGCCCTTGCTGCCGGCGGGAGCGATCTTCGAGATCAGCGAGGGCAGCGTCGCTTCCAGCAGGTTGAAGGCCAGGAAGAACAGGAACAGGGTGATCACCACGCCGGCGAAATTGCCGATGAACACCGCCATCAGCAGGCTCGCCGTGGCGAGCAGGGCTACCGCGCCGCAGAACACCGGCTTCATCTTGCCGTACTTCTCGGCGATGATGATCGCCGGAATGACGGCGAAGAAGGAAATCACCATCACCGGCAGATAGACCTTCCAGTGCTGGGCGACGGGCAGGCCGCCCACTTCCACCAGCACCAGGGGAATGACCACGAACAGGCCGCGCATCGCCGCGTGCAGGGTGAAGATGCCGAAGTTGAGCCGCTGCAGTTCGAGGTTCTTCAATATCGAGAAGATCTGGCCCGGCACCGTTTCCGCGTCGGCGTGGACCCGGCTGACGACCGGATTGGGAACGACGAAGCGGGTGACCGCCATGGCGGCGATGGCCAGAACGCCGGTGAGCGCAAAGATGCCCGGCACGCCGATCAGGTGGCCCAGGGTGGGGCCCGCCACCATCGAGATGGCGAAGGTGGCGCCGATGCTGAGACCAATGGTCGCCATGCCCTTGGCGCGGTTTTCCTCGCGCGTCAGGTCGGCGATCAGCGCGATGATCGACGAGGCGACGGCGCCGGTGCCCTGGATCAACCGGCCGAGGATGATGATATAGATGTCGTGGCCGCCGGCGGCGATGAAGCTGCCGATGGCGAACAGGGCGAGGCCCATGTAGATGACCGGCTTCCTGCCGATGTGGTCGGAGAGCAAGCCGAAGGGAATTTGCAGGATGGCCTGGGCCAGGCCGTCGATGCCCAGCGCCACGCCGATCAGAAAGTCGCTGCCGCCGCCGGGCAGGTCGCGGGCATAAATCGCCAGCACCGGCAGGATGGAAAACATGCCGAACATGCGCAGGGCGAAAATGAGCGCGAGGGAGGTCGTCGCCTTCTTTTCCAGTGGGGTCATCTTGTCTGCTGTGTTCATGGAACGGGCCGGGAAACCAAAAGCAGGTATATTACTTGGTTCGCCCGACGCCTTGCCAGAAAAAACGACCCTCATGGACAGCCTCAAGATCCGCGGTGCGCGCACGCACAACCTCAAGAACATCAGCCTCGAACTGCCGAGGAACAAGCTCACGGTGATCACCGGCCTGTCCGGCTCGGGCAAGTCGTCGCTGGCCTTCGACACGCTCTACGCCGAGGGCCAGCGCCGCTACGTCGAGTCGCTCTCGGCTTACGCGCGGCAGTTCCTGCAGTTGATGGAAAAACCCGACGTGGACCTGATCGAGGGGCTCTCCCCGGCGATCGCCATCGAGCAGAAGGCGACCAGCCACAACCCGCGCTCGACCGTCGGCACGGTCACCGAGATCCACGACTACCTGCGCCTGCTCTACGCCCGCGCCGGCACGCCGCACTGCCCCGAGCACGACCTACCGCTGGAAGCGCAGAGCGTCTCGCAGATGGTCGATCAGGTGCTCGCCCTGCCCGAGGACACGCGGCTGATGATCCTGGCGCCGGTGGTGGCCAACAGGAAGGGCGAGCAGCACGACCTGTTCGCTGAGCTGCGCGCCCAGGGCTTCGTGCGCCTGCGGGTCGACGGCAAGGTGCACGAGATCGACGCGCTGCCGCAGCTCGCCAAGAACGTCAAGCACACCATCGACGTGGTGGTCGACCGCCTCAAGGTGCGCCCCGACGCGCGCCAGCGTCTGGCGGAGTCCTTCGAGACGGCGCTGACCCACGCCGAGGGGCGGGCGGTCGCGCTGGAAATGGACAGCAACGTCGAGCACCTGTTCTCGGCCAAGTTCGCCTGCCCGCTGTGTTCCTACGCGCTGCAGGAACTGGA
>JAJYXA010000218.1:0-9488 GCA_021791235.1 Pseudomonadota bacterium | reverse complement strand
GAACTGGAGCCGCGCCTGTTCTCCTTCAACAACCCGATGGGCGCCTGCCCCAAGTGCGACGGTCTGGGCAGCATCCAGTTCTTCGATCCGGCGCGGGTGGTCGCCTATCCCCACCTGTCGCTCGCCGCCGGCTGCATCCGCGGCTGGGACAAGCGCAACCAGTTCTACTTCCAGATGCTGGAGAGCCTCGCCAAGCACTACGGCTTCGACACCGGAACGCCCTTCGAGGAACTCGCCGAGGACATCCGCCGAGTCGTGCTCGACGGTTCCGGGCGCGAAAAGATCCCCTTCCGCTACCTGTCGGAAGCCGGTCGCGCCACCATCCGCGAGCACGTCTTCGAGGGCATCATCCCCAGCCTGGAGCGGCGCTACAAGGAAACCGACTCGCAGATGGTGAGGGACGAACTGGCGAAATATCTCAACCAGAGACCCTGCCCCGATTGCGCGGGCACGCGGCTGCGCCGCGAGGCACGCCACGTATTCATCGGCGGCCGCGCCCTGCCGCAAGTCAGTTCGCTGGCCTTGGGCGCCTGCCGGCAGTTCTTCCTCGATACCCAGCTCACCGGGCAGAGAGCGCAGGTGGCGGAGAAGATCATCAAGGAGATCGAATCGCGTCTGTCCTTCCTGATCAACGTCGGTCTCGACTATCTCTCGCTCGATCGCTCGGCGGAGAGCCTCTCCGGCGGCGAATCGCAGCGCATCCGCCTGGCCAGCCAGATCGGCTCCGGTCTCACCGGGGTCATGTACGTCCTGGACGAGCCCTCGATCGGCCTGCATCAGCGCGACAACTCGCGCCTCCTGGCGACGCTCGCCGACCTGCGCGACCTGGGCAACACGGTGATCGTGGTCGAGCACGACCAGGAGGCGATCGAATCGGCCGACTACGTGGTGGACATGGGCCCCGGCGCCGGCGAACACGGCGGCCACGTGGTCGCCGCGGGCACGCCGGAGGAGGTCGCCGCCAATCCCGATTCGCTGACCGGCGCCTATCTCTCGGGGCGAAAAAAGATCGCGGTCCCCGGCCGGAGAACCCCGGCGGATCGAGAGCGCATGCTCTCCATCGTCGGCGCCCGCGGCAACAACCTGAAGGACGTGACGCTGGAACTGCCGGTGGCGCTATTCACCTGCGTCACCGGCGTCTCGGGCTCGGGCAAGAGTACGCTGATCAACGACACGCTCTACGCCGCCACGGCGCGCCACCTCTACGGCAGCGCGCAGGAACCGGCGCCGTACCGGGAGATTTCCGGCCTGGAATTCTTCGACAAGGTGATCAGCGTGGACCAGAGCCCGATCGGCCGCACGCCGCGCTCCAATCCGGCCACCTACACGGGATTGCTGACGCCGATCCGCGAGCTGTTCGCCGGCGTGCCGCAGGCGCGCGAGCGCGGCTACGGCCCGGGGCGCTTCTCCTTCAACGTCAAGGGCGGACGCTGCGAAGCCTGCCAGGGCGACGGCATGATCAAGGTGGAGATGCACTTCCTGCCCGACATCTTCGTCCCCTGCGACATCTGCCACGGCAAGCGCTACAACCGCGAGACCCTGGAGATCCGCTACAAGGGCAAGACCATCCACGAGATCCTGGGCATGACCGTGGAGATCGCGCGCGAATTCTTCGACCCGGTGCCGGTGGTGGCGAGGAAGCTGCAGACGCTGATCGATGTCGGACTCTCATACATCACGCTGGGACAAAGCGCCACCACGCTCTCCGGCGGCGAGGCCCAGCGCGTCAAGCTGGCGCTGGAGCTCTCTAAGCGCGACACCGGCCGCACCCTGTACATCCTCGACGAACCGACCACCGGCCTGCACTTCGCCGACATCGAGATGCTGCTCACGGTGCTGCACCGCCTGCGCGATAACGGCAACACCATCGTGGTCATCGAGCACAACCTCGACGTCGTCAAGACCGCCGACTGGGTGATCGACATCGGGCCCAGCGGCGGCGACGGCGGCGGCCGCATCATCGCCGCCGGCACGCCGGAAGCTGTCGCCGCCGTCGCGGACAGCCACACCGGCTTCTACCTGGGCAAGCTGCTGGGGCGCCCGGAGGCCGCGGCCAAGAAGCGCAAGAGGCGCTGAGATGCTGCCGGCCCTCGCCATCAATGCCGTCGCCATGATGGCGGCAGCGCTGGCGCTCTGGCTGTCCGCAGCTCAGCCGCCGCAACTCGCCGCCCACGTCGCCCTCGCGCTCGGCGTCCTGCCATTGATCCTGGCGGCGATCGCGCACTTCGTGCCGGTGCTCGGCCGCGGCGAGGGCGCGCCGAAATGGCTGCAGCGCACGGCGCTGGCCGCCTGGGCCGGCGGCGCGCTGGTCGTTGCCGGCTTCGCCGGTCTCCTGCCGCAACCCGGGGCCGAACTCGCCGCCGCGGCCCTCGCGGGCACGGCGACGCTGACGCTGCTCGCCTGGACCGCGCACCGTGCCCGCCGCTGCCTGGGCCGGCCCCACCCGGGTCTGGCCTGGTATCTCGCGGCGCTGGGCTTTCTCGCCGCGGCGCTCGTCGCCGTGCCGCTGATGAGCCTCTGGCCGGAGCAGCGTCAGGCGCTGCGGCTCTTCCACCTGCACGCCAACCTGCTCGGCTTCGTCGGCCTGACGGCCATCGGCACACTGCAGGTGCTGCTGCCCACCGCCGCAGGACGTGCCGATCCGAGCGCCGCCGTCCGCCTGAGCGGCGATCTCAAGCTGGCGGTGGCCGGCGCCGCCGCAATCGCAGTCGGCGCAGCCTGGAGCCTGCCGCTGGCCATCGTCGGCGCCTGCCTGTACGCGCTTCCCCCGCTGCGCATGGGATGGCACTGGCGAGCGGCCTTCCCGGACCGGATCAACTGCCGCCACGGCGCCGCGTCCTCGCTGGTGGCCGCCTGCGTCGGCCTGATCTTCCTGGTGTTGGCCGGCATCGGCCACGCCCTGAACTACTTGTCGGGTCAGGATGCACTGTCAGGCTTCGTCGCCGCCTTCTTGCTGCCGCTGGTCACCGGCGCCGCGACGCAGCTCCTGCCGGTCTGGCTGCGTCCCGGCCCGAGACAGCCGTGGCACGACCGCATGCGCGCGGCGCTGGGGCGCCACGCGCTGTTGCGCTCGCTGCTCCTGGTGGCGGGCGGAACCCTTGCCGCACTCGGCCAGCCTTCGGGCCTGTGGCTGGCGGCGGCCGGCATCGCACTGTTTGCTGTCGCGCTGATAAGGGCCTTGCGGACGAAAAAAAACCCCGGCTGACCGGGGTTTTTTTTCGGTGCGCCCTGCCGGGCGCACATCGGGTAGGGGACAGGGTTACCCCTGTCGCCCTCCCACACCACCGGACGTGCGGTTCCGCATCCGGCGGTTCATTGAACACACTGGAGGCCGAGGGCGCTCATCGGATCCTTGCCCTGAACTGCATTCCATCGGGCGTCCCAGTTCTGCTGCAGCAGCGTCCCCGTGATCCCGGAAAAGATCGTCACGCCGAAGGTCACGAGGCCGATCGCCCAGGTGCGCCAGCGGCCGTCACGCCAGGCCGCCTTGAAGAATTTCGCGAGCAGGTGCAGCACCAGACCGAAGTAGAACACCTCCACTCCCCAGAAGTGGACGGAGTTGAGGAAGTGGCCCGCCGGTGATACGTGCCACCAGCCGGGACCGAAGATGGCGATGATGATTCCGCTCCCGATGACGACCACCAGTGCTGAAAGGGTGGTCGTTCCGAAGAAGTATGCCATCGAGTTTACGTAGATCGGCATCCTGGTCGGCAGCGCGTCCTCGAGAGTCAGGTGCGACCGCAGCCACTGTTGAAGTTTCTCGTCGATGTTCACTTTAAGCCTCGGCCCGGCGGATGTAAGCGCCCGGAAGTCATGACTTCGACGTGTCGCAGGTCACGACCTGCATGTGACCAAGGTCACTTGCGCCGCGCTGGGCCTTGCATATGGGCGCTCAATCGTAATGGGGTCATCGACGAAATCTGCCGGCGCGCGGGTCGTTGCCACCTCATTGCCCGTCCTGGAATGGAATCTCGGCGTCTTTCTCAAAGCGTTTTTTACGCTTTTTACCAAACGTCCAAAGCAGCACGCCTATGAACAGCACCAGCAGGATGACTGTGTAGATAGCGCACGCGTTCCCGCTCATGAGCTTTCTCCTTCGGTGTTAACGCCATTCTTTCGGTCGGTTCGAGCTCGCGCGTGGCTTCCCGTGCGCTTGCCGTCGCCATCGATCAGTTTCGGTTTGCATTTGGGTCTCGGCGTCGGCTGCGCGATCGTTTCGAAATGGCCCAGTAAGCTGCGGCGGCGAGCAGGGGCAGCGTCAGCGTGCCCGCCAGCCACAATTCTGCCGTGTGAACCCGCAGCAGCCATACTGCAATCTGCTGACCGAAATAGTAGACGCCAGAACTCCATGCGCCGACCCAAAGGAGCCCGCCCAGCGCGTTGTAGACTGCAAAACGTTTCCAGCCCATTGCGGCGCTGCCCGCAACGATGCCGTTGAGCTGGCGCAGCAGCGGGAAGAAACGCGCAATGATGACGACTTCGGGGCCGTAATGCGCGAAAAAACGCTCCGCCTGATTCAGCCGCCCGGCGCTGATGCCTAAGCGCGCGCCATGGCGGGCGACCAGCCTGCGGCCGCCGAAGCGGCCAATTGCATAGCCAACGTTGTCGCCGAGCACCGCCGCCGCGCATGCCGTCAGACCCACGAGCCAGATGTTGAGCTGGCCCTGTACGGCGAGGAACGACGCGGCGACCAGGAAGGTCTCGCCCGGCAACGGTAACCCAAACGACTCGGCGAACAGCGCACCGAACAGCGCGCCGTAACCGTATTGGACGATGTAGGGGTGGACCGTGGCAAGCAGGCTATTCACTGACTAACGGTTCTGCAATAAACGATTTCATCATCATGCCCCAGCACAGCGAAGCTGCGGCCAACTTCATCGCGCGTCCACGTTAGAGTCTCGATCCCAAACCGCACTATGCGCTGCCTAAAGCGCGCTAACCGGCTGCTCCTCGCCCGGGCGCAGCAGCAGAAACAGCATCGGCATCAGCAGCAGCGAAGCAAGAATGGCAAGGCAGAGTCCGCCCATCACGGCGACTGCCAATGGCTTGAGCAGGTCGGTCCCGTGCCCGATACCGTATGCGAGCGGCAGAAAGCCGAGCACGTCGGCGGCCATGGTCATCAGGATCGGCCGCGCGCGGGCGCGGCAGGCGAGCTTCATCGCCAGTCGCTGCGAGCAGCCGGCGGGACGCAGGCGTGCCATGCCGAAAATCAGGATGCCGTTGTTCACGACGATCGCGAATACCAGCAGCATGCCGAGAAATGCGGTGCTGTCGAGCGGGATGCCGAACAGGCGCAATGCCCAGGCCGCGCCTGCCGCGCTGATCGCAGTGCCCAGCAGGACCGCGATCGCCTTGCGCTGACTGCCCAACTGGAAACCCACCGCCGCCAGCAACAAGACCAGCGCGCCGCCGAGTATCACCCCCATCTGCGTGAAGCTCTTGGTCTGCTGGCGATAATAGCCGCCAATTTGCCAGGTCACGTCCGGCGGCAGATGCAGCGCAGCGAGGGTGTGCCGCGCGGAGCCAGCCGCCTGATTCAATCCCAGTCCCGGCTTCGGCGTAAGCTGGATATAGGTGTAGGGCACCAGGTTCTGGTGATCGGTATAGGGCACGGATTCGTCGAAACGCACCCGCGCCACGGATGCGAGCGGCAGCGGCCGCCCGGCCGGGTCTTGAATCCAGAGATGCTCGGCAAAGGTCTGCGGATTCCGGGCGGCCGAATCGGTGCGGACTGAAACCGACAGCGGCAGGATCTGCTCGCCCCGCAGCATGAAACCCTCGGTGCGGCCCCAGTAGGCCTCCTCCAGCTGATGGGCGATATCGACCGGCGTGATCCCATCCAGCGCTGCCCGTGGCCGCGGCAGCACCTCGAACGCAGGTCCGGTGGAGCCGCCTTTCAGGGTCACTTCGCTGAATGTCTTCGTCTGCTTGAGCGCGGCGGCGGTGCGCTCGCCCCACAGCGCCAGCAGGCTCGAGCTCTTGCCGAACAACTCCACTTCCAACGGCGCGTGTGAGCCGGACAGATTGCCAAGTTCATTCACCAACACCTGATGCAGTTTCAGCATCGCCAGGTCTGGAATCGCCTGTTTGAATGCCGACCGCAGTTGGTCGATGACGGTCGCAACCGGTGCCCGGCGGGACTTGAGCAGGATCACCAGATCGCCCTTGTTGGGATCCGCGCGGGGATTCTCCAGGCTCTGCCCGGCGCGCACCGATGCAGATTGGACTGCGGGGTTCTGCGCCGCCACCTGCAGCACGCGGCGGCCGACGGCAAGGGTATCCGCCGCCGAACTGCCCAGGGGCGTTCGGAACGGAACCGCGATCGCGCCCTCGTCCCAGGCAGGCAGCCAAGCGGTGGGCAGGCTGAACAACGCAATTCCGGCGAACACCGCGATGGCCAGCGCTATCGGCAAGGCGAGGATGGGACGACCGAGCGCACGGCGCAACAGCCGGTCGTAGGCCACCCGCAGCCGCCGCGCAAAACGCGGCGCCTTACTGCGCGGACCCGTGCGTCCGACCAGCCAGAGCGCCAGCATCGGCGTGACCGTGAACGCTACTATTTGCGAGATGACCAGCGCGACGACCAGCGCGATTGCCATCTGCCGAAACAGGATGCCGAGCGTGCCCGACAGAAACACCAGCGGCAGGAACAACAGCGCCGAGGTGAGCGTGGCAAGCGTCATCACCGGAAGAATGTCCGCGCAGGCGCGCAGCGCCGCCGCGCGCCGTTCGGCCAGTGGCCGCGTCGGGTCGGTAGCCATGGCGTGCTCGATCACGACAATCGCGTGATCCACCAGTGCGCCGATGGCCGCGGTCAGGCCGCCGAGGGTCATGATGTTGAGCCCCAGGCCCGCGGCCTTGAGAACCAGCAGGGCGGCGGCGAGTGACAGCGGCACGACGACCAGCGTGGCCAGGGCGAGGTCGAAACGGCGCAAAAACGCCACCACCACCAGCAAGGTAATCACCGTGCCCAGCAGCAGGGCGATCCAGACATCACCCAGGCTCGACTGCACGAGATTGGAAAAATCGTAAATCTTGATTAACTGCACGCCGGAAGGCAGCGATGCGCGCAGTTGCGTCACCGCTGTATCCACCTGAGCGGACACCGAGGTCACGTCCACACCGGCCTGCGGCGCGATGTCGATCAGCAGCGCGTGCTTCCAGTCGACCACCGCGGCGCCGCGGATTTCGGGCGGCGCCCGCTCGCTGACCTCGCCGAGCGCGGACAACGGCACCGTGTGGGGCGTGCGCGCGCCGTTGGCGGGCAGCGGAATGGGCAGCTCGCGCAGTTGCGCCAGCGTCTGCGGACGTCCACGGGTATTGAGCAGGAACTGCTGATGGAACGCGTCGACGCGTCCGGAAAAGTACGGACCCTGGTGCGCGCGCAAGGCCTGCGCAACGCTTGCGGCGGTGAGGTGCATTTGCGCCAGTTTGACCGGATTCAGGCGTACGTCCACCTGTGCCGAGCCGCGGCCGATGCCGTCCACGGTGAACACGCCCGGGACATTCAGCAAGGCAGGCCGCACCTTGAACTCGAACAGCGGTTGCATCGCCGAACTGTCGGCGGTGTTGGACACCAGAGCGTATTCTGCGAACGGAAACACATTCGGCCTCATCAGCCGCACCGTGAGATGCGCGTCGGCCGGAAGGCTGACCGACGCAAGCTGAGCCTGAAGCAGGACATAGGACTGACTGGCCGACACGCCGGGCGAGAAGTAGACGTGCAACTTCGACAATCCGTTGCCGGTCTGCGAGCGCACCAGGCGCACGCCGGGCACGCTCTTGGCGGCACGCTCCAACGGTTGCGTCAACTGCAGCAGCACGAGTTTCGGCGGCGCGTAGCCCCAGGTGGCGATTACGCTGACCCGCGGGAACGTGACGTCCGGGAACACGCTGCGCGGCAACTGCCGGAATGCCAGCGTGCCTGCTGCCAGAACGAAGGTAGCGACCAGCAGCAGCGTGGCGCGGTTGCGCCACAGCGCGCTCAAGTAGCGCTTCATGGTTTAGGATCTGCGGGTTTCCGGGTCACCGGCGTGCCAGCGCGCAGCCATGCAGGGTTGGAAACGATCACGTCGCTGTCCGGCCGCAGATCGCCACGCACTACGGCGCCATCCGCATCGACCGCCAGCAGCTTCACCGTCAGCGCACGGGCGCGACCGCCCTGATCGACGAACACCCGCGCTGCGGTGCCGCGCAACACCACCGCGGCCCGCGGCACGCGCCAGGCGTCTTCGACGGCTGCATCCAACCGGACCTTTACGACTTCGCCGGGCATCAGGCGCAGCGTGGGTGACGGAGTCAGGTACACCGACACCAGTCCGTAGCGATCCGTGGCCCGCGCCACCGAATAAACCTGACCGGGACCGGAGCCGCCGTCGGCGACAAGGGTCATGGCGGTGCCCGCGTGCAGACCGCGCACAGCGGCCATCGGGAATGCGGCTTCGATCCGCAGTGCGCCATTGCCGTCGATGTGCAGCAACGGCTGGCCCTGCAGTACGCGGGTGCCGACGGCTGCTACGTCCCGGACCGTCCCGGCAAAGGGCGCGCGCACGAGGCCGAGGCGAAGCTGTGCCTGGAGGGTCGCGCGCGCTGCCACGCGCGCGGCCAACTGAGCGCGCGCCGTTTCCAGTGCGGCGGCGGTGACCAACCTTTGTGCGGCGAGAATTTGCTTTTGCGCCAGATCCGCCTTTGCCGCCGCGACGGCGGCTGCGGCCGCCCGCGTCCGGGACGCGAGGGTGAGCGGCTGGATCTGCAGCAGTACGCGGCCTGCACTGATCGCATTGCCCGAGCGCACCGACACCGACTCCACGACGCCGTCAAACGGCGCCACCATGGCTGCGTGATCCGAGGTTTCAACCGTGCCAAACGCTGCGGACACCGCCGCCTTGCGGCTGGCGATCGGATGCGCCACGCTGACTTCAAGCGTCGCCGCACCTGCGGTGCCGGCAAGTGAGAGCAGCGCTGACGCAGCGACAAAACCGCCAAGGAGGAATGCCTGCCACTCCATCCTGATGGACTGACGCATGGCAAGCTTCCTCATGATGATGGCTCCGATTCAGATTTCGCCGGCACTTTTTGAGCCAGATCGGTAACGCCGAGCAGGGTCTGCAGGGCCACCCGGCCTTGCGCCAGCGAGCGCTGCAGCGAGATCGCCAGGGATGCGCGCTCGAGATAGGTCTGTTCCGCGCCAGCGTAGGCGGTCCAGTCGAGCGCGCCGGCGTTGAACGCGCGCTGCGCCCGCGCGGCCGTCTCCCGCAACTTGCGCAGAGGCTTTTCCACGACGCGCAGTTCGCTCGCGATGCTGCCCAGCGCGTCATCCAGCGCGTGCACCTCGCTCGTATCCGAGTCGAGACGCGCCTGATACTGCGCCAGCAGCACATGGCGCGAAGCCCGCGCGATCGCGATATTGCCGCGATTGCCGTTGAAGATCGGCAGCCGCAGTCCCACCGAAAGGCCGGCCATGTTCACGCCGTTGTTGTCGCGCGAGC
>JAJYXA010000350.1:9359-12612 GCA_021791235.1 Pseudomonadota bacterium | reverse complement strand
CGACGAATCGGGCTACACCGTGAGCGAATCGCAGAAGACCAAGATGGCGGCGATCGAGGCGATGTGGGAAACCGAACCCGCTCCGGCGGCCTTCACCGTATTCGCCGTGCCGAACGAAAAAGCCGAGCGCAACGATTACCAGTTGCAGATCCCCTATGCCCTGGGCCTGATCGGCACGCGCTCGATCACCAAGACCATGCCCGGCATCAAGGAGATCAAGGCCAGGAACCGCGAACGCATCGAAAACGGTATCCACGCGGTCGTCGCGCTCGAGCAGTTGCGCAGGAACCAAGATGACAAGGTTGCGCTCGCGCAGTTCGAGGCCCACAAGGACGACCTCGGCTTCGGCTTGCTGCTGAAGAAATACATTGTCGACGTATCGCAGGCGACGCCCGAGATGATCCAGCAGGCGGTCGACGACACCATCCCGCGCGTCGCGCCGCTGTTCTGGAGTTTCCGCCTGATGGTGGCGCTGGGCTTTGCCTTCCTGCTGCTGTTCACCCTGGCGCTGTTCTATTCAATCAAGGGCACGTTCATCGAGAAGACATGGCTGCTGCGCTGGGCGCTGTGGTTCATCCCGATGCCATGGGTCGCAGCAGAGCTCGGCTGGGTGGTCGCCGAATACGGCCGCCAGCCGTGGACGATCTACGGCGTGCTGCCGACGCACATCTCGGTCTCCAACCTCACGCCCGCCAACATCTACGGCTCGCTGGCCGGCTTCATCGGTTTCTATACCGTGCTGCTGATCGTCGAGATGTATCTGATGACGAAATATGCGCGACAGGGTCCGGCCAGCCTCGGCACCGGCAAATATCACGGCGAAAAGGCAGCTGGCGGCGCACTGCCCGCTGGCGCACCGGCGAACAAAATCTAAGGAGCTGACATGGACTACGAAACCCTGAAACTCGTCTGGTGGCTGCTGATCGGCGTGCTGCTGGTCGGCTTCGCCATCATGGACGGCCACGACATGGGCATGGGCGTGCTGCTGCCGTTTGTTGGCCGGAACGATCTCGAGCGCCGCGCCGTCATCAACACCGTCGCCCCGCACTGGGACGGCAACCAGGTCTGGTTCATCACCGCAGGCGGGGCGATTTTCGCCGCCTGGCCGCTGGTCTACGCCACCGCCTTCTCCGGCTTCTACTGGGCGATGATGGCGGCACTGTGGGCCTTGTTCTTCCGTCCGGTCGGCTTCGACTACCGCTCCAAGATCCAGAATCCGACCTGGCGCAGCACCTGGGACTGGGGCCTGTTCATCGGCGGCGCCGTGCCGCCGATCATCTTCGGCGTCGCCTTCGGCAACCTGCTGCAGGGCGTGCCCTTCCACTTCGACGACATCCTGATGTCGACCTACACCGGCAGCTTCTGGCAACTGCTCAACCCGTTTGCGCTGCTCGCCGGCGTCGTCAGCCTCGGCATGATCACCTTCCAGGGCGCGAATTACCTGATGATGCGCACCGAAGGCGACATCTACCGCCGCACCCGCACCGCCAGCCTGATTTTCGGCGCGCTGACCTTCCTCACCTTTGCGCTGGCGGGCTGGTGGGTGGCGACCGGCATCAATGGCTATGTCATCACCAGCGCCCTCGACCCCAACGGTCTGCCCGACCCGCTCGCCAAGACCGTGGAAACCGCCGCCGGTGCCTGGATGACCAACTACCACACCTATGCGTGGGCGAAATGGGTGCCGATCGCGGCGTTCGGAGCGCTGGCAGCGGGCATCCTGTTCGCGCGCCTCGACAAGGCGGGCCTGGCGTTCTGGTCCTCGTCTGCCGCATGCGCCGGCATCATCGGCACCGCCGGCGTATCGATGTTCCCCTTCATCATGCCGTCGTCGACCGATCCGCGCTCCAGCCTCACCGTGTATGACGCCGTGTCCTCGCACCTCACGCTCGGCCTGATGCTCGGCGCCACGGTGATCTTCATGCCGCTGATCATCTTCTACACTTCGTGGGCCTACAAGGTGATGTGGGGCAAGGTCACAACGGAATTCATCGCCGCCAACGACAAATCGGCTTACTGAAAGGAATCGCCATGTGGTATTTCGCCTGGATACTCGGAGTCACCATGGCCGTGCTGCTCGCCTCGATCAGCGCAATGATGTGCGACGCCAGGGAATGCGCGCTCGACGAAGCGCGCAACAAGGCCGCGAACGACGCGCGGCAGGGCTGATCCTCCATTGAAGACGCCAGCCCGCGTCATGCGGGCAGGCCCTTCGTTTGCCTTGAATTCGCAGGCTTGCCACAGGAACTCGCCATGAGCACACCCCATATCGTCGTTCTCGGATCGGGATTCGCCGCGCTCACCGCCGTGCGCGAATTGCGCCGGCGCAACCGCCAGGCGCGCATCACGCTCGTCGCGCCCAGGGCCGAGTTGATGTATTACCCCAGCCTGATCTGGGTGCCCTCGGGATTACGGCGTGGTACCGACCTCAACATCGACGTGTCGGGCTTTCTGGCCGAGCACGATGTCGCCTTCCACGCCGGACGCGTGACGGGCCTCGCCGACGGCGGGCGCACCGTGCTGACCGACAGCGGCACGCTGGCCAACGATGCGCTGTTGATCGCCAGCGGCGGCCGCTTTCTCAAGGCGCTGCCCGGCATCGAGCACGCACTGACGATCTGCGAAGGCGCACCCGCCGCTGAAGCGATCCGCGAACGGCTGGCGAACATGACAAGCGGCACGATCGCCTTCGGCTTCGGCACCAATCCCAAGGAACAAAGCGCGATGCGCGGCGGCCCCATGTTCGAGCTGCTGTTCGGCATCGACACGCTGCTGCGCAAACAGGGGCGCCGCGATCGCTTCAAGCTGGTGTTCTTCAACGCCGCAAAGGAACCCGGCAAGCGCCTGGGCGACAAGGCGGTAGCCGGCCTGCTGCGCGAGATGGCCAAGCGCGACATCGCCACCCATCTCGGCCACAAACTCACCGGGTTCGAGGCCGACAGGATCAAGACCGAAGGCGGTGACGTGCCTGCCGACCTCATCCTCTTCATGCCCGGCATGACGGGACCTGCCTGGGCGAGCGCAGCCGGCCTGCCGCTGTCCGACGGCGGCTTCTTCCAGGCGGATGCGCATTGCCAGGTGGCCGGAGCGGACAAGGTCTACGTCGCCGGCGATTCCGGGAGCTACCCCGGCCCCGACTGGCTGCCCAAGCAGGCACACATTGCCGACCTGCAGGCCAAGGCGGCAGCCGAGAATATGCTGCTGGCACTGGCGGGCAAGCCGCCCGTCGCGCGCTTCAAGGTCGAGCTCATCT
>JAJYXA010000350.1:0-9349 GCA_021791235.1 Pseudomonadota bacterium | reverse complement strand
TCATCTGCATCGTCGATACCCTCGACCGCGGCATCCTGGTCTACCGCGACGAGAAGCGCGCCCTCATGCTGCCGCCGTGCCGCCTGTTCCACTGGGCCAAACGGTTCTTCGAGTGGCAGTACCTGCGCCCCTATCGCCGGGCCAAGCGCACATGAACGGCGCACTCAATAGCGGCTGGGCGCGTGGCATATCGCTTGTTTCGGCACTCGCGCTGATGGTCCTGGTCACGATCCTGCCGCGCGGCCTGGCGGCCCCCGATGGCAGCCCGATCAGCCACGGCATCCTCGCGCTCATCATGTGGGGCATGTCGGCGGGCTTCGTGCATGGCGTCGGCTTCGTGCCGCGCAACAAGATTCTGCGCGTATTGCTCGGCCCAATAGCCGCCTGGCTGGGTATGGGCGTGGGGCTGGTTTTCTATGGGCAATATTTCCTGAGGTGAAGACATGCAAACCGCCAATCAACCCATTTTGACGCCCTATCAGCGCATCGGCGGCGATGTCGTCATCCGCACGCTGGTCAACCGGTTCTACGAATTGATGGATGAATTGCCGGAGACCTATGCCGCACGCAAGATCCATCCGGCCGACCTCACCGAGTCGGGCAACAAGCTGTTCGATTATCTCTCCGGCTGGCTGGGCGGCCCGCAGCGTTATGTGGAGAAATACGGCCATCCCATGCTGCGGCGCCGCCACCTGCCCTACGCCATCGGCCCGGAGGAACGCGATCAATGGCTGTTGTGCATGCGGCTGGCGCTGGAAGAAACGGTGGCTGACGAGGCCCTGCGGACCGCTCTGTTTGCGCAGTTTGTTCAGTTGGGCGAACACATGCGCAACCGGCCCGGGGCGACGCCCATCCGTCAGCACGACGTACGCTGACCCCTTCGCTTTCATTTTTACTTTCCTCAATCGATATCTCCGTCATGGCACACATCGTCATCCTCGGCGCAGGCACGGGCGGCACGCCCGCTGCCTATGAAATGCGCCACCTGCTCGACAAGTCGCACACCGTCACCCTGATCAACGCGTCGGACACGTTCCAGTTCGTGCCGTCCAACCCCTGGGTTGCCCTGGGCTGGCGCGAGGCACGCGAGACGACGTTCAAGCTGCGGCCCTACCTGGAAAAGAAGGGCATCCAGTTCATCGCCCAACGCGCCGACACCCTCGACGCGACCCACAGCCGGATTCACCTGGCCAACGGCGACGTCGTCGACTACGACTATCTGGTGATCGCCACCGGGCCCCGGCTCGCCTTCGACCTGGTGCCCGGCGCGGGGCCGGAAGGCGGGCATACGCAATCGGTCTGCACGGTGGAGCACGCCGAACGCGCGTATGCCGATTACCTCGAATTCCTGAAGAATCCCGGCCCGGTCGTGATCGGCGCGCTGCCCGGCGCATCCTGCTTCGGCCCCGCCTATGAATACGCGATGGCGCTGGAAACCGACCTGCGCCGCCGCAAGCTGCGCCACAAGGTACCGATCACCTACGTCTCGTCCGAACCCTATGTCGGGCACCTCGGGCTGGGCGGCGTGGGGGATTCGAAGGGGCTGCTGGAAGCCGAATTCCGCCAGCGCCACATCAAGTGGATCACCAACGCGAAAACGACCCGGGTCGAAGCGGGAAAAATGCATGTCGAAGAGGTCGACGATTTCGGCGAGAAGCTGCGCGAGCACACGCTGGACTTCAGTTACGCGATGATGCTGCCGCCGTTCCGCGGCGTGGCGGCGGTCGCCGCGGTGGAAGGCCTGTGCAATCCCGGCGGCTTCGTGATCGTCGACGAACATCAGCGCAGCCCGAAATATCCCAACATCTACTCGGCGGGCGTGTGCATCGCGATTCCGCCGGTGGAACAGACGCCGGTCGCCACCGGCACGCCCAAGACCGGCTACATGATCGAATCGATGGTCACCGCCATCGTCCACAACATCGCCGACGAACTGGCGGGCAAGGCACCCGGCCACACCGGCACCTGGAGCACGATCTGCCTGGCCGACATGGGCGACACCGGCGCGGCCTTCGTGGCGATTCCGCAGATCCCGCCGCGCAACGTCACCTGGGCAAGGAAGGGCAAGTGGGTGCACCTGGCCAAGGTGGCGTTCGAAAAGTATTTCATGCGCAAGATGAAGACCGGAAATTCCGAACCGCTGTACGAGAAATACGTGCTGAAGGCGCTGGGCATCAAGCGCCTGAACTGAACGCTCAGGCCAGGGTGAACGTCCGTGCAAACAGTTCGCTCACCTGGTCCGGCGGCAGCGGCTTGGCGACCACATAACCCTGGATTTCATCGCAGCCTCCGCTTCTCAGGAACGCCACCTGCTCGAGCGTTTCGACGCCCTCGGCCACGACGCGCAGCTTGAGGGCGTGTGCCAGACGAATGATGGCGGTGGCGATCTCGGCATCGTCACTGTCGGTCAGTACGTCGTCTACGAAACTCTTGTCGATCTTCAGGGCGTCGATCGGCATGCGCTTCAACTGCCCCAGGTTGGAATGGCCGGTACCGAAATCGTCGATGTAAACGTGCAGCCCGCGCTGGCGCAGCGCATCGAGCATGTCGAAGGTGCGTACGGGATTTTCCATCGCCGCGCTCTCGGTCACTTCCAGCTGAAGGTACGCCGTATCCATCCCGGTTTCCTTGAGGATGGCGTCGATGTCGTCGATCAGGCGCGCATCCGAAAACTGGCGCGGCGACAGGTTAATGGCCACGGGCGGCGGATTGAGGCCGGCATCGCGCCATGAAATCCACTGCTGACACGCCGCCCGGACCACCCAGCGGCCCAGCGGCATGATCAGGCCGGTTTCCTCGGCCACCGGGATGAACTGGTCGGGCCATACGATGCCGCCCGACCGGGTCAACCAGCGTGCCAGGGCTTCCAGCCCCACGACCCGGCCGCTGGCGAGATCGACCTTGGGCTGGTAGGCCAGCGCCAGTTCATTGCGCTCGAGCGCCTGGCGCAGGCCGGTTTCCAGGTTCAGCTGTTGCTGCGCCACGGTGTTCAATTCATCGCTGAAATATTCGAAGCCGCTGCGGCGCTGCTTGGCCTGATACATCGCCAGATCGGCCTGGCGCAGCAGGGTGTTGGCGTCGATGCCATCGTCCGGATACACGCTGATGCCGATGCTGGCGCCGATGGCATAACGCCGCCTCTCGAGCTTGAACGACTCGGCCAGCGCCTTGAGCAGCTTGCGCGCCACCCGGCTGGCCGCACGCGAAGCCGGCGGATGCATCAGGATGACGGCAAACTCGTCCCCGCCCAGCCGGGCGACGAAGTCGTCGGCACGCAATTGCTCATCCAGCCGGTTGGCCACGACGCGCAGCACCTGGTCGCCCACCTCGTGTCCCTGCGAGTCGTTGATGTGCTTGAAGCGGTCGAGATCGATGAACAGCAGCGAAACCTGGAATTTTTCACGCTGCGCGCGCGCCAGCGCATGGCCGAGAAAATCCTGGAAATACGAGCGGTTGGGCAGACCAGTCAGCGGATCGTGGTTGGCCAGCATGTCGAGCCGCATTTCGGAATAGCGGCGCTCGGTGAGGGCGGCCGACACGAACAGGCCGCCCAGCGCCATGGTCAGCATGCTGATCTGCAGCGCAAACACTTCGCGCGGCGTGGTGGCGCCGGTGAGCCCCCCGAAGGAGACGACCGAGACGCCCAGCACGATCAGTGCCGCCAGAAAAATGGCCACGCTCGCCCCGGTCACCGAGAACCGCAGCGCCGCCCATAGCACGCCCGGCAACAGGACGAACAGGACAATTTCGGCGGGCCGCAGAGGCTCGGCGTACTCCATCATCACGCGCGTCAGCAGCAGCATGCTGAGCACCAGCACCAGACCTTCCAGGCGCGCGCCCTTGTTGGTCGGCAACAAGTCCCAGCGCGACGCCGTAAGCAGCAGCGGCGCGATCAGAACCACCCCCAGCAGATCGCCCAGCCACCACACCAGCAAGGCCCGCAATACCAGGTCGGCCTGCAGGCCACCAAAGAAGTAAAGGCTGAACACGCCCGCCAGCGCGCTCACTGCGCACCCAAGCGGCGCGGCTACGAGCGCAAACTTGGCGACACTGGACACATAGTCGAGCGTGGAACTGAAGGGCGGAAGGTAGCGCGGCAGATAGCCGATGACCGCTGACCCTGCGGACGCAGCGAGTGCAAGGCGAAATGCGTCCTCCGGCGGCAGGATCTGGCTGTTGACCGCAAACGACCCCAGCAATACCCCCGCGATCCCCGCCATGCCGAACCGCAGGCTCGCCATGGCGCCGATGCCGGCCGCCAGCCAGACTGCGGCCACCACATTGGCCACATACGCAGCAAGCTTGAGGCTGGCCCAGCCTGCCAGCGCGTAGGCCAGCGCCGTCAGCCCGACAATCAGCGCAACGCGCCTGACTTCAGCAGGGGCAGGCAGTGCCAGTCGGGCCAAGGCGTAAAACCCGGCTACTGGGCCGGATCGACTTCGGCGCCCACCGACTCCAGCGCGTCCTTGAGGGTTTCCTCGGACAAGCCGTTGAGCTGTTCGGCCAGCATTTCGGCCGCATCGATGGTGTCAGCCTCATCGGGCAGGCTGTCGGTGTCGAGGTTGGCAACGAACACCGCTGCCGCGCCCGTCACCTGCAACAGCTGGCGGCGTTCGTTCATCAGCATTTCGATTTCGTCGCGCAACAGGCGGATTTCATCTTCTTTCATGGCGTGCAGGGTCATGCGTATCTCCGTGTTTCTTCATCCGGTCAGCCAAACAGGGTCAACACCCCGGTGTAGCCATATAAACGATTGTAAGAAATCTCTCCGTTGGCAAAGAAGCCCACCAGCGGAAAGTCTCCCAAGGCATCGCGAATCAATCCCAACTCCCGATTCGGTGCGCCGAACATGTGCTGTCCCCGCCCCAGGCAGGAATAATACACGCCGCCCCGGATCGGCGCGGCCAGTTGCGTCCCGATGGCGGCGAGCATCCGAAGCAGATCCTCTTCGGCGGTTTGCTGGTCACGGCGACAGAACAGCAGTTCGTCCCCCGGCTCGACATACTCTCCGACGGCCACGAGCTTGTTCTGCGGATCGACGCCGAGAATATTGCGCACCAGATAGTCGCCGGTATCCGACCCGCGAACCGGCAGGCCTACGAAGATGTAGCCGGCTGCGCGCCGCAGGTCACGTGCCAGCACTTCGCCGATTTCCTCCTTCATCACATCGAGCGCCGGACGATGATCCAGGCTGCCGATGACATTCTTGTTGGCGGTGGTGATGCGATGGCGCGGACCCAGCGGCGAGATGCCCTGTGTCAGCCGCGTCGCCAGCTTCACCCGTTCGCTGAACAGCACCCCCGACAGGCCGCCCTTCACCACCCCGTCGCTGATCTGTGCGGTCTCGCCACGCGAGCTCGACAGCCCGCCGACGACAAAACCGCTCGACACATGCGCGGAGAGGCTGTCGATCAGTTCCTGCATGCGGCTATTCGCCGGGTCGCCGTGCGCCACGGCGAAATAGGCGTTCGCCGGCTGCGCCTCGACGTCCTGCGGCGAATGCAATACCGGCAGCATGCTGAAATCGTCCGGGTCGAACTCCCCCAGCATCACGGCCAGCGCAGGTTCTTCCAAATACTCCACGCCGGTGGCACAGACGCCCACGCCCACGCTGCCGGTCCAGTGCGGCACAGCGGTCGCGCTCCTGAAGAACGCCAGAATCGCGTCGAGTTCGCCTACAAAGGCGTCCGACACATACAGAAATCCCAGCGTCGCCGCGGACGGGATCGCGCCCAGCTGATTCATGCAGGCCTGCGCAGCCTGGGCCCAGTCGGGGTGTGCGGCGTGGGCGAATTTGAAGGGAGCGGTCATATCAGTTGAACAAGAAGCGGATCAGGCCGGGCTCGCCGGTATTCCACCCGGCAGCCCGCCCATGCTTCAGTAGCCCGTCTGGCCACTGCTCGGCAATTCGCCTTCGCCGAAAAAATTCCACAGCAGATGGGCAACCACTTCGGGCGCGATCACGGTGTGCTGGTTATGGCTCTCCTGCAACGCCGTGCGCAGCTTCTTGCGCAATTCAGGATCGCCGGTCAGGTCGAAAATGATGTCGACTTTCGCACCCATCGACACCACCTCCAGCGCGTCCTTGAACACCGGCACCTTGCTGTGGCTGAAGCCCAGCGCAACGGGCGACTCCAGGTTGCGGTGTGCGACGGCGACGATCTCCACGTTGACGCCGTCTTCCTGAATCTTCTCCAGAAAATGCTCGGCAAACTTCTCCCCGACCTCACCCAGCCCCAGCAGGGCGACCTTGACGACATGACTCATGAAACAGCTCCTCGTATCAGTTATGGTTGGAAACAGTAGAACCTGTTATTTTTTCGTTCATGCAATCCGGATCCCCTGATCGCCTGCCGGCGCATTCCGTGCGCAAGGGAAGCATACGGTCCCAGCCCGCCCCTGTCGATACTGGCCGGTCGTGAGTGCAACGGCGAATCGGCGCATGGCCTCGCCTGTTCATGCCGGACGTACCAGGGATATGATCCGGCCTCTCACTCAAGACGCCTGCCATGCCCGATATTGCTCATTTCTACCCGCCCATTACGCCTTACGCCAGCGGCATGCTGGAAACGACAGGCTCCCATCGCATCTACTGGGAAACCTCCGGCAACCCAGAGGGCATTCCGGTGCTGTTCGTCCACGGCGGCCCCGGCTCCGGCACTTCGCCCAGCCAGCGGCGGTTTTTCGACCCGGCACGCTACCGGATCGTCCTGTTCGACCAGCGCGGCAGCGGCCACTCGACGCCGCACGGCGAGCTTGCCGACAACACCACCCCGCATCTGGTCGCCGACATGGAAGCGCTGCGACGCGAACTCGGGATTGAAAGCTGGCTGGTGTTCGGCGGTTCGTGGGGATCGACCCTGGCACTCGCCTACGCCGAGGCCCATCCCGAGCGCTGCCGGGGCCTGGTGCTGCGTGGCATCTTCCTGTGCCGTACAAGCGAGATCGACTGGTTCCTCTACGGCATACGCGCCCTGTTCCCCGAGGCACAGCGTGAACTGGCCGAATTCATCCCGGAAAATGAGCGTCATGACCTGCTCACCGCCTACCATCGCCGCCTCACCGACCCCGATCCGGCCGTGCACCAGCCTGCCGCCTACCGCTGGGCCACCTTCGAGGCGTCCTGCTCCACCCTGCTGCCCAACCCCGAACTCGTTTCCGCGTTCGGCGACGACAAAAAAGCCCTGTCGCTGGCGCGGATCGAGGCGCACTACTTCGTCAACGACATCTTCCTGCCCGACAACAGCCTGCTCGCCAATGTCGACCGCATCCGCACCATCCCGGCGGTGATCGTGCAGGGCCGCTACGACGCCGTCTGCCCCATCGTGTCGGCCGACGAACTGGCGCGCGCCTGGCCCGAAGCGCGTTATGTGATCGTGCCGGATGCCGGCCATTCGGCGTTCGAGCCGGGCATCGCGCGCGAACTGGTCACCGCATGCGACCAGTTCGCCGCAAACGGAGTATTCGGCTGATGACGCTGTCGCCCTACGTCTTCGATGCCAGCGCGGAGAACTTCAACCGCCTGGTGCTGGAAAACTCGCACAAGGGTCCGGTGCTGGTGCATTTCTGGACCCCCAAGGCTGGTCCCTGCTTCATCCTGATGCCGCGACTGGTGAAGCTCGCGGCCGAATACGGCGGCAAGTTCCTGCTCGTCATGCTGAACGCCGACGAACTGCCCGAGCTGGCGCGTCGTTTCAGCGTGAATTCGGTGCCGACGGTGAAGTTCTTCTGGCGCGGCGAGGTCGCCCACACCATCCACGGCGCCGACCCCGACAGCAGCTTCCGCGAAGTGCTCGACCGCTTCATCGCGGGCGACGCCAACCGCGCCCACGCGCTCGGCGTGGCCGCGTGGCAGGCGGGCAACGTGCAGCAGGCGCGCATGCTGCTGGCCAACGCGGCGATGGCCGAGCCCGACAACCTCGCCATCCCGCGCGACCTTGCCAAATTGCTGTGGGCCGAAGGCGACGGCGAGCAAGCGCTGAAACTGCTCGACAGCCTGTCGCCGGAAGCGCGCGTCGACGCCATGATTGCGCCACTTTACGCGCACCTGAACCTGGCCGAAACGGCCCGGCAGGCACCGCCGCTGGATGAACTCGACGCCCGCCTCGCGCGCCAGCCGGACGATCTGGACGCGCGTTACCAGCGCGCAGCGCGCTTGCTGGCAACGGACGAGTTTGCCGGCGCAATGGACGAATTGCTGTTGATCGCCCGCACCGATCGCAGCTACCGCCACGACCTCGGCCGCACCAGCCTGCTCGCCCTGTTCGAACTGCTGGGCAGCGCGCATCCGCTGACGCGGCAGTATCGCCAGGCGCTGTCCGAATCGCTGCATTGAAGTTCGACCACCCCGCGTTCGCACCCTATCGGGACCTGATCGATGCGTTGGAACTCGCGCGGGCCCTCCCCTCGCCCAGCCCGGATTGCCTCGGTGCGCTCAACGCACAGGCCGCCCGCCTCGGCACATGCAATGCAGGCGGGCTGCCGCTGCGTTTTTTCGCGCCCGACAGCCGCCTGTCCGCGCGCGATTACGAAACCCACATCCTCCGCACGGGCGAGGTGCCAACCCGCGCCGACACCTGGCACGACGTGCTGAACGCGCTGGTGTGGCTGCGCTTCCCTCGCTTCAAGGCCGCACTGAATGCGGCCCATGGCATCGCCATCGCCGGCGAGGCCGGCTCCATCCGGGGCCGCCGTCGCGACGCGCTGACGGTGCTGGACGAGTCCGGCGTGTGGGTGATCAGCCGCGACCCGGCCTTGCCGGCGCTGCTGGCCGAGCGCGCCTGGCACGCGCTGTTCTGGGAAACGCGCTCACGTGTCGAAGCCGACATGCGCTTCGTGGTGGTGGGTCATGCGCTGCTGGAAAAGGCACTCGCGCCCTACCCGACGATGACCGGGAAATGCCTGACGCTGATTGCGGCGTCGCTCGATGCAGACGCTGCTGATGGATTGTCAGCCATGGCGCTCGCCGGTATTGACTCGCCACGCCAGCTTGCGCCCTTGCCGGTGCAGGGCATCCCCGGCTGGGATCCTGCCAACGCAGATGCGGCGTATTACGCCAATCAGGCGGTTTTCAGGCCGGCGCGCAACGCAGCTTCATGAACGTCCCGGCGCACCCATTCGGGCAGACGCCTCAACCCGCCGCAGCCGGCAACTCGCCGCCCGCCACCCAGGCCTGGGCCATATCCAGATCATCGAACAGGCGAATATCCGCCGACATGAACAGGCGGTTCACCCACATGCTCCACGCCACCCACTGGTCGCCGGTGAGGATGGCGATGCGGCCGAAATCGTTCTTGTGCTCGCGCGAGAATTTCAGTTCCTCCCACGCCACGTCGACGCTGTACGAGAG